>JAJHQZ010000001.1:0-300000 GCA_020833055.1 Candidatus Korarchaeum sp.
TGGAACATCCCGAAGGACATTCAGGCTCTCAATATAATGCTTTAATAATGCTCGGAGGGGTTTGTGGAAAAGGTTAAATAGGTGTCGTGAGCCGTAATATATGTCTCGATGAAAAGAGGATTGAAAGTGAGTAGTGCACCACAAAATTGTGGGCTCATATCGGGAGGAGGTTCATGGAAAGAGGATTGAAAGAAAGATAAATGACAGAACCCCTAAAGGGAGATGTCAGGAGATTTATCATTTACGAACCTTTTTCATAATTCATCGGAATTGAGAAATTTCATCCAGTGCTAAGGTCATTCTTTAACTGTGCATGAGCAAGATGCTTCCGCTGCTCTTTATATACTCGAGCGTCAGGTAGTATAGCAGCGGAGTCGTATCAAAAATATCACCGATAGGAGAGGGGATAGGGGTATAGAGGGGAAGGAGGGCATCGGAATCCCGGAAAGGGAGTTGAAAGTCACCAGCGAGTCGAGCTCCCCGGGTCCAAAGATTAAAGAATCCCGGAAAGGGAGTTGAAAGTTCCCTTCCGTGAAACGCGAGCGATCTTGACGAAATAGAATTCCGGAAAGGGAGTTGAAAGAAAAAATGAGTTCGAGTTATCTCACTGCCCCGCTTCAGAATCCCGGAAAGGGAGTTGAAAGGGATAGCTAGCTTCAGGATAGCCCTGATGCTCTTGATGAATTCCAGAAAGGAGTTGAAAGCTTACCTTCGATAATTGTCCCGAATCCCGGAGAAGAAATTGAAAGTCACATACTCCGGGGTCCTGAGTGGCGATCATCATGCCCCCGATGGAGTTTCGGATTTAAATAGTCTGAGCTTCCCATTCTCAATGGCCCTCCCATCGAGTTGGGGGCATGACTGCGGGCCCGTAGCTCAGCATGGTGAGAGCGTCGGCCTCCGGAGCCGAAGGTCGCGGGTTCGAGTCCCGCCGGGCCCGCTGAAAATAGTAGCGCTCAGCACAGTCAGAGGATTGACCGGTCGGCGTCAGCACGCACTCGGGCTTTGGGAGGGGTAGGCTGAGGCAGTCCGCCGGAGCTCCTGCCTTACACCACCCCCCCATCGAACGGGTCTTCTACCCGCGCCCTAACCCCACTAGGGGCGAGGCCGCCTATTTTCGGGGGCCGCTTCGGGCTTAGATGCTTTCAGCCCTTATCGGCTGGGGCGCGGCTACCCGGCGCCGCCCTCTCGGACGACCGGTACACCGGAGGCCCCGGCACCCCGTTCCTTTCGTACTGAGGGTCCCTTCCCCTCAGGCGGCCTTGCAGCCCCAACAGGGAGAAACCGAACTGGCTCGCGACGTTCTGAACCCAGCTCACGTTCCCCTTTGATGGGCGAACATCCCCACCCTTGGAGGCTGCTGCACCTCCAGGATGGGCAGTGCCGACGTCGGGGAAGCAAGCGGCGGGGCCGATGGGGACTCTCGCCCGCCACAGCTCCGTTACCCCTGGGGTAACTTTTTTGTCGTACCCGGCCCTCACCGAGAGGGCTCGAGTGTTCGCTAGGCCCGGCTTTCACCCCTGGATCCCACGCTCTTAGGGATCCAGTCAGGCGAGCTTTTGGCCTTGCCCTCTACGGCGGGTTTCTGTCCCGCCTGAGCTCGCCTTAGGGCGCCCCTGATACCTTTGCAGGGGCGTGCCACCCCAGCCAAACTGCCCACCTGGCCCTGTCCCGCCGGAGCGGTTAGTGATACAGCTGGAGAAGGGCGGTGTTCCATCGTCGCTTCAGCCACCCCCTCGAGGGTAGCCACATCGCTCCCGCCTACCCTCTGCATCCCCAGCTGTACCACAAGACCAGGCTGCAGTGAAGCTCCACAGGGTCTTCTCTCCCCGTTGGGGCGTCCCGGTCTGTGCACCGGGATGCGGGTTCACCGGCCCGCGGGAGGGGACAGCGGGCACCTCGTTAAGCCATTCATGCACGCCGATTTTTATTCGGCAAGGCATATGGCTACCTTTCCCCCGGAGGTCCCCCGAGGGGACCTGCCGTTAAGAGAGTCAGAGTTACTCCCGGCTTTCACCGGCCCTTCACCCCGTTGTACCGGGGCTTCAGGTACCGGCATTGGCCAGGCCTCATCCCCCGTACACACCCTTGCGGGCTCGCGGGGAACTATGTTTTTGTTAAACAGTCGGGCGCCCCTTGTCACTGCGACCTGCGGACCCCCTTTCGGAGGAACGCAGGCACCCCATCTCCCGAAGTTACGGGGCCAATTTGCCGAGTTCCCTCTCCCGCGTTAGGACCGAGAGGCCTTAGGCCTTCTCAGCCAGCGCACCTGTGTCGGTTCTCGGTACGGGCACCGGGGATCGCTCCCCACCCCCTTTTCAAGGTCCCCAGGCATCGGCCGAAGGCCCCTAAAGGGGCCCCCATCACGCCTTCAGCCGCCTCTCACCATTACGGTTCTCAGCGGCCTTAAGCGCTTGGACGGGTCGCCCGCCTCAGCGGGCCCCCGCTCAGCCTAGCCCGAGGCGTCAGGGGTGGGGCCTGCGTCGCCGCCTACCCCGGTGGCGCCGGAATATTAACCGGCTTCCCTTTCGGCGGCTACCAGTTGGGTGCCGCCTTAGGACCGGCTGACCGCCGGCTGACGAAGCATTGCCGGCGAACCCTGGCGCTTCCGGCCGTGGGGATTCTCACCCCACTTCGCTGCTACTACCGCCGGGATCTGCAACACGCACCGGTCCACCGGAGCTCACGCCCCGGCTTCCGCCCGGTGCGCGCGCCCGCCTACCCAGCGTCCCACTGGGACGCTGCCGGGGTATCGGTGCCTGGCTTCAGCCCCGACTCATTTTCGGGGCCTCCCTCCTCGGCGGGTGAGCTTTTACGCACTCTTTAAAGGATGGCTGCTTCTAAGCCTACCTCCCCGCTGTCTTAGGAGGGAGACGCCCTTCGGATTTCGGCACTTAGCCAGGACTTAGGGACCTTAACCCCGGTCTGGGTTGTTCCCCTCTCGGCGACGGAGCTTCCCCCCGTCGCCCGGCTCCCCGCTTCTACGGGGGAGGCGCATTCGGGGTTCGAGAGGGTGGCGGGGCGGAGCCCCTTACCCACCCAATCGTTGCCCTACCACGCCCCCACCCTCCGCGGAGGCCCTCCTGCGAGAGGCTTCGGCGGGAACCGGCTATTGCCGGGCTAGATTGGTCTTTTGCCCCTACTCCCGGGTCACGGGAGGGATCTGCACCTCACCACCCCTATCGGGCCTCCACCGGGCTCGCGACCCGGCTTCGCCCTGCCCAGGAGTAGATCGCCCGGCTTCCGGTCTCACGAGCGTGACTCAGCCCCCTTTCAGAGGCGACCCCCTCGCACCGCTGCGGGGTCCTCGCTTTCGCTCCGCCTTCGGGCTCCTAGCCCTTAGGCTCGCCACGCCCGTGAACTCCCCGGCGCGTGTTTCAAGACGTACGGGGCGACTCCGGTCAGCTCCCTCGTACCGACGCCTCGCGGCGTCTTCCTTCGGGAGCTTCAAACCTTGAGAGCCGCCTCTCCTATGACCGCCTGGTTTCAGGCTCTTTTCACCCCGCGCCAGCGGTACTTTTCAGCTTTCCCTCACGGTACTCAGTTCGCTATCGGTCTCGGGACGTATTTAGCTTTGGAGGTCGATGACCCCCGGATTCCCGCGGGTATTCCAACCCGCGGTACTCGGGAGAAGACCGGACCGCTGATGGGTTACGCCTACGGGGCTCTCACCCTCTCTGGCGGGCCGTTCCAGGCCACTTCGGCTTCCCCACCAGCGGCTCCTGGTCCCCCCTCAACCCCACATCCACCCGCTCTCGCGAGCGGGAGTTCGGTTTGAGCTCCGCCCCTTTCCCTCGCCGGTACTCAGGGCATCCCTATTGGTTTCTCTTCCTCCCCCTACTGAGATGCTTCAATTCGGGGGGTTCCCGCTCCCTGCCGGGAGCGCCTAGCGGCGGCTATCGCCATTCGGGGATCCCCGGATCTAAGCCTGCCTGCGGCTCCCCGGGGCTTATGGCAGCTTGCCACCCCCTTCATCGGCGCCCGAGCCGAGCCATCCACCAGGCGGCGTAGCAGCGTGCTGACGCCGGCCTTCGGCTCCTCTGACTGTGCTGAGCGCTCATCTTTCCTCGCGCTTCAACGAGCGAGGTTTCTCCTCGCTCGCATCATCCGAGTTCGGATGGTCCCCTACGCGGGTGGTATATTATGGGAGGTGATCCAGCCGCAGGTTCCCCTACGGCTACCTTGTTACGACTTACCCCCCCTCGCGGACCCAAAGCTCGACCCAGCCATTGGGCTGGGCCTCGCCCCAAGTCCACTCGGGTGGGTTGACGGGCGGTGTGTACAAGGGGCAGGGACGTATTCACCGCGGTATGGAGAACCGCGGTTACTAGGGATTCCGGGTTCACGAGGGCGAGTTGCAGCCCTCGATCCCAACCACGGGCGGGTTTAAGGGATTTGCTCCCCCTCTCGGGGTCGCATCCCGCTGTCCCGCCCATTGCAGCCCGCGTGCGGCCCGGGGGATTAGGGGCATACTGACCTGCCGTAGCCCCCTCCTTCCTCCGGCTCTTCGCCGGCAGTCCCCCCAGTTTGCCCGGCCAGCCCCGTGGGGCCCCGCTGGCAACTGAGGGCGGGGGTCTCGCTCGTTGCCTGACTTAACAGGACACCTCACGGCACGAGCTGGCGACGGCCATGCACCACCCCTCAGCGCGTCAGGTAAGGTCTTCAGCCTGACCTTCATCCTGCTGTCGCCCCCGGTAAGATTCCCGGCGTTGAGTCCAATTGAGCCGCAGGCATTCACCCCTTGTGGTGCCCCCCCGTCAATTCCTTTAAGTTTCGGCCTTGCGGCTGTACTCCTCAGGCGGCCGGCTTAACGCCTTCGCTTCGACACCGGCTGAGGCCGAAACCTCAGCCGGCACCTAGCCGGCATCGTTTACGGCTGGGACTACCCGGGTATCTAATCCGGTTTGCTCCCCCAGCTTTCGTCCCTCACCGTCGGACGCGTTCCAGCCGAGCGCCTTCGCCACTGGTGGTCCTCCGGGGATCTACGCATTTTACCGCTCCCCCCGGAATACCCTCGGCCCCTCCCGCTCCCTAGCCCCGCAGTATCCTCGGCGGCCCGCCTGTCTTCAGGCGGATTTAACCGAGGACTTACGGGGCCGGCTACGGACGCTTTAGGCCCAGTATGCGTGGGAACCCCTCGGGGAGCTGGTTTTACCGCGGCGGCTGGCACCAGCCTTACCCTCCCCTTCCTACCCCCTGCTTTTTACACAGGGGAACAGCCGCCCTCAGCGGGCGGCACTCGGGCTCACTCCCTCACGCTTGCGCGCATTGGGGAAGTTTCCCGCCTGCTGCGCCCCGTAGGGCCTGGGCCCTTGTCTCAGTGCCCATCTCCGGGCTCCTCCTCTCAGAGCCCGTACCCGTCTTAGGCTAGGTGGGCCGTTACCCCACCTACTACCTGATAGGCCACGGTCCCACCCTGGGGCCTCAGCGGGGCCGTCCCCCCGCCTACTTTAGGGGTGGACCCATTCCAGGAATCCACCCCTATCCGGTATTAGCCTCAGTTTCCCGAGGTTATCCCGGTCCCCAGGACAGGTTGACCGTGTATTACGGAGCCGTGCGCCGCCGGGGGCAGGGGCCCCCAGCAGACTCGCATGGCTTAGTGCGAGCCCGATAGGGGTTCCCTCCGGCAGGATCAACCGGTCTCAGGAGTACAGCCGCAACCCACCATTCGCGGGGACCATCCGAACTGTCTCGAACATGAGCCTTTGGCTCATGTTCACATAACCACATTATACTGTACCCACCGCTGGAAGTAGGGTCCTCATACGTCAGGCGTAAGCCTTCATACTCAGACCCCCTGCCGGGTAGCAGTGGGCCAAGCTAAAATAGGGGAGCTCATCTATATAAACTTAGCGTCACGCCTCAAGGTCTCACATTGAAGAATAGCACCCACTAATATTAGCGAGTGGTCCCTAAGATTTATCATAAGATCCTGTTATATCGTAAAGATAGATCTCTTTCCCTCTCAAAACCTCAATTAAGAGAGACCCCTAGATAAAAGATTAAGATAGTAAAGCTTCGAGTACTGCTTTAGCTGTATGCAATCTATTCTCTGCTTGTTCAAAGGCTATTGAGTATTCACTATAAGCGACGTCCTCAGTTATCTCCTCCCCTATATACCAGGGTTGGCAGTGCATGACTTTGACCTTCGGATTCGCTTTCTTAACGATCTCCATGTTAACTTGATAAGGTGGGAAGACTTGCATCCTCCTCTCGATATCCTCTACTCCCATGGACTTCCAAGTATCCGTGTATATTATATCGGCGCCCCTAACAGCTTCTACTGGATCCTCTAAAATATTCAATGTACCTCCAGTCTCCTCCATTATCTCCTCAACTCTCTTCACGACATCGCTAGATGGCCAGTACTCCTTAGGAGCACCGACAGTGTAATCGTAACCCATTAGAGCGGAAGCTACCATCAAGCTGTGATTTGTGTTAGCGCTCCCATCTCCTAAGAAAACTACTTTAACTCTCTTATCGCCGAAGAACTCCTGAATTGTGAAGATATCCGCTAATGCTTGGAGGGGATGGAATTTATCGCTGAGTAGATTTATAACTGGGACGCTAGCCCATCTAGCTAGTTCCTCGAGTGTAGAGTGCTGTTTCACTCTAGCAGCTATAGCGTGCACGAACCTGCTGAGCACTTCAGCAGTGTCCCTTATGCTCTCACCCCTAGCTATCTGAAGGTTCGATATAGGGAGCTCGAGGAAGACGCCCCCCAGGTCGAATGTAGCGACGCTGATGGAGACTCTGGTCCTCGTCGAGGGTTTCTCGAATATACCAGCTACGTATTTCCCCTTTAGCAAGTCCTTAGGTACTAAACCATATTTATGCTCCCAAGATCTCCTGAGCAGAGCTCTGAACTCCAGAGGTGTGAGATCTAATAGAGTTAGGAAATCCCTCCCCCTGAGGCCCCTTAACGCGGACATACGATCACCTAGGATGGGGCTAGCTCCCCAATATAATCTCTACTGCAGCGATGGGATCGAATTCAGCTATATCTGAGAAACGTTGACCAGTCCCCAGGAAAAGGACAGGCTTCCCTGAATGTATTGAGGCGAAAAGGGGGACTATGAGGCCTCCAGCATCTACTTTCGTCACTATAATCGCATCATAACCTACCTCATTGAAGGAATCGCATTGACTCAGGACATCATTCCCCGCGATACCATCTAAAACCAGTACCCTCAAGTCCGGCTCAACTACCCTGACTATCTTCTTTAGTTCATCTATCAAGTTCCTATTCAAGTAATTCCTGCCAGCAGTATCTATTAAGAGGTGGGAGTAACCTCTCGCTAATGCCATGTTCATAGCATCGAAGCAGACAGCTGAAGGATCAGAACCCCTCTGCCCTTTGAAAATAGTTATACCCGCGGCCTTGCAATAGCCCTCTAACTGCTCCCCTGCTGCAGCCCTATAAGTGTCCGCTGAGACTACGAGGACCCTGCTTCCCATATCCTGTAGGTACTTAGCTAACTTGACTATGCTGAGCGACTTCCCGACTCCGTTGAATCCGAAGAATACTACCCTGAATAACTTCCCCCCTCCCCTCAAATCCTCGATCTTCACAGGTCTCGGAGTGATCTCTAAAATTGATTCCCTTACTGCCCTCCTGACGACCTCCCTCGGGTCCCCCTTCGTCTCAACGCCCTCCAGCTTGATTGATACGAGATCTCTCAGTTTCTCGAGCAAGGAAGGGGGGATCCCTCTGGAGAGGAACTCTATCTCCAATTCATTGAAGGTATTGAGGACATCTCTCTTGCTCCACTTCTTCTTAGCTATACCTAAGGAGCTCAATCTATCTATCAAACTACCTAGCACGTCTCACCATCCTCTGAGCGTTCTCCAACTCGACTTGGACCTTAGCTAAGTTGTTGCTTATCTCCCTGAGCCCCTCATTGACCTCCTCTAACCTCTCTTTCATCTGCTTCAGGGCTTCCTCAGGTCCCATCTTAGCGTAGACATTTCCTCCCATGAGCACTAGCACTTCCCTCGCTTTAGCTGATTCAACGAAGAGGGAGATGAAAGTCGAGACAGGTAATATTAGCGGACCTATGTTCTCCTCACTGGATTTACTCAATGCCTTTAAAGTCTCTATACTCCTCTCTAAATCGCTCTTGAGGAGATTCAACCTATTGTACTCGTCGAGTAAGTACCTATAGAGCGATTGGAGGAAAGCTATATTATCTTCACTCATGATACCACCTAACTACCTTATCAGGGCTCTATTTTAAGCGCTTCCGCTAAGTTCTCTATCTCAACTGGGGTAGTCGGGAACCCGACTAAAGCGCCGGAATCGCATGCCACTAACCCCACTCTGACGTAAATGATGCCATCGTTTATAGTCCCCTTCAGGCACTCCACTCCGAGTGTATCCGAGATGCCCTTTAGTTCGGAGTCATCGACAGACGGTGAGATGAGGCAACCCCTGTTATTAGCGACGACTAAGGAACCTACTACTGGGATCCCTCCCACCCTCCCCCTCATCACTTTCACACCGAGTAGCTTCGCTATTATATCGAGCTCCCTATCTGTGAAAGATGGATGGACGATAGCCCCATAATCGTTAGCGACTATATCGTTCCCGAGAGCTGTCAGCTTCATAGTAGGGAGTATGTGCACTTCTATATCTAGCTTCTCCCTCAGATCCCTGAGCTCCCTCTCCGAGGAGAGGGGTGGGAGGAGCAAGGCCCTACTATTAGCTACAGTGAGGACCCCGAGCATCCTGCTCTCATAGACACTAGCTTCGATGAGCTTGAGGTTCAGTTTACTCACTATCTCCTCCAGGGAACGGCTGACCCCCTTCGGAGCTAGTAAGTAATTACCAGCGATCCTGAGGTAGATCCCGAGGTTCGGGCTCCCCAGTACCTTGGCCTTTAATATCATGATATCACTCAAGCTGGCCAGATAGTCGCTATCTTTCCCTCTTCATCTATCACTACTCTCACTCTAACCTTCCCCGGTGGATTAGAAGCCCCTCTGCTCCAAAGGAGTTCATTTAGCTCAGGCCTAACTCTTATCTCGTAATCATTCAATTTAGCGTATCTCCTCACGAGATCCCTTATCATCTTAACAGCCCTAGCTGCTCTCTTCTTAGCTGGATACTTCGCCCTCAGGAGGATCCCTATATTGAAATTGAAAGTGATTTCCGCCATAAGGATCACCTAAAGCTGGAGCCTACTCCTCCTCCAATTCCTTCTCGGCCTTCCCCTGACCCTCCTCCTAGTTTTCACGAAGACCCAAGTCGGGAGCCTCTTATTGCTCTTCATGACACTAGCATACCTGAGTTTACTACTCAAGAGCCTTTGGGAAGCCATAATATCACCTCAAACGATCCTTATATTGAAATCCCTCCTCCCCCTCTCAGCTAGACTCGCTAAGAGTGCCTTCAACTCATCATCAGTTAGCTTCCTAGTGAGCTTGCCAGCTGAATATAGTTGGATGAGGTATATCTTAACGTCGTTAGCTAACTCAGGTTTAACGAGCTCCACTCTCTTCAACCTCTGCCATGCATCTGTCGTCAGTAGGGATTTGACTATAGCATCTATCCTCTGAAGCTCCCTAACTTCCTCTTCTCTCTCCCTTCTCTCGCTCATCTCAGCCAATATCTTCTCTTGAAGCCTCCTTAGGACTTCATCCTCGCTCATGGTGGCACCACCTTCCCTGGAGTTATATTCAACTCCCTGATTATCTCACTAGCTAGCTTATCCAGTAAGGAGATTCCTGCTGGAGTTATCCTCCTCCCTCTGCCCTCTACTTTCTCTACTAGCCCTAGCGACTCAAGTTGCTGGAGTATGAGCCTTATGACATGCCCGCTCCCTTTAGCGAACCTCTCAGGTCTGACCCCTCTCTTCTTCCTCCCTCCGTACTTAGTGCGGAGCCTCTCTACCCCCACGGGCTCGCCCCTCAAGTAGAGGGTCCTGAGCAGTGAGGCAGCTCTTATGTACCACCAGTCCTCCTGTATAGGCGGTCTCTCCTTATGAGAACCTGTCTTCGTGTAATGAGCCCAGTCCGGCGGCTTGATCCCATCGAACTTCTTCAGCTCCTCCTTCAACCTCTCTATCAAGAGGTCCGCTCTCACATCTCTAGCGGTCGGCATTTTCCCCTCAAGCAATGCTGTAAGATGCATATAAAACCTTACTCAATAGGGGTGTCTATTCAATCCACCGCACTCCTCACACATAAGCACTATATGGGGCATCCTCCTAGGCCTGATCCTAACTCTCATATTGATCCCGGGGTAGAGGAACTTCTTACAGTTTCTGCAGTACCTCCAGCTCCACTCCCTGGGTATCCTGACCCTATACCTCATAGAGATCCTCCTAGCTAGCTCACCGTAGGAGATAGCGAGTTCCTTATCCCTCATGTAAATCTCATCAGCTAAGCTCAAAAGCCTCTCTATCCTCTGCCTGGCTATGTCCCTCTCCCTCTTCTTATCCCTCCTCAAGGATCCCAGACCTCCTTATAGTAAGCGTAACTCAAGAGCATCGATATAGCTACTGATGATGAGAGGGGTCCTCTGTAGAGAGATAACTTGAATTTAGCAAGCCTTTCAACTCTCTCTGAGAACTTCCCATGCGGGAAACATCCGATGATGAACTTACCGCAATTTAAACTCTTGAGGAAACTTATCGGGTTCAGGAGTTCTCCACTCTCGTCTAGGAGTATTGAGCCATCGGCTATCTCCTCCAACTCTAGATCTATCTCCCTTATCAATGCCCTCTCCCTACTCTCCCCAACCCATCCCTTCTTCAGGAGTTCAGCCATCAATCCGAGGAACCTCAAGTAATTCCTAGGCGGCCTAATTGAGGGGGAAAAGCTGAAGATTCTCTCCTCGATTGTGTGCATGTAGAGGGATATCTTCCCCATTGAGTAAAGGGGATGATCCGTGACTGAGAGAAGAGCTCTATGGACGATATCAGGCCTCCCCTCTTTCTCACCCACCATTTTCCTCATCTTAGGAGGTATAGCATTTATATCTAGCACATCGTAAAGCTTACCATAGACCTTCTTATAATTAGAGATGACTTCCTCCTTCCTAGCCCAGTCCGGAAGTCTGGATAAGGAGGATTCAACGAGTACCAGCGTCATCATTCCCATCACACTCACGATCAAGCTTAAATATATGTAACTCGATTATGCCCAGCGGCCGTAGTCTAGCCTGGACAGGATGGGGGCCTGCCACGTCCCAGACCCGGGTTCAAATCCCGGCGGCCGCATCAGATTTCAATGTAACGCGTCCTAATGAAACTTTCATCCCCACTATAACTTTCTTATGATAAGTTCTCACACATTTAATCGAGATATCCCAATCCTTTATGCGTAGCTCAGTGTTAGCTCTCCTGTTACTCTCGCTCCTGATACCACTAGCCCTCGACAGAGTCAATGAGTGCTCAGGGAATAGGTGCTCTGGAAGCATAAGCCTGAGCGCGAGCGTCCCCGCAGCGGTGAAGCCCGGTCAACGCATAGATGTCTCAGCTAGTCTAGATGGAGGCTGTGAGTGCGGTGCCACTTACTCTGGCCCTTACATCAACGCTGAAAATGGAGCCTGTCAGACTTCGAGGAGCGGGACGTACGCATCTGGCTACTGTACCGTAAGTGATGTGCCCGGGGGCAGCTTCCGTATATGCGCTTCAGGTAGCATAAGCGGGCCACCATGTTATACAGGCGATACTCCGGGGAGCACGGGCCCCCTGAGTAAGTGTTCCTCCGCAGCTTATATAGTGAGCGTCCCCGATTTCTCAGCATCAGCTAATCCGACGGCTTTGCCCAAGCAGGGCTCTGTAACAATAACGGCTAGCGGCTTAAGCGCTATAGATGATGGTAAAGGTAGTCTAAGCGTTGTAGCTGACTTCAACGGGAACACTTACACCTTAGCTAAAACCGGATCTGGAAGCTTCAGTAGCGCGATAAATTACGATATGAGGGACAAGCCCGCAGGAACAATGCAAATAACTGTTACAGCCACCAAGACATACTCAGGAGTCTCCGCCTCTAAGAGTAAGAGCATAAGCGTCACGCTTCTAGGTTCACCGCCTTCAATAAGCGTAAACGCACCTAACGAAGTTAAGAGAGGGGACGCTATAACGGTAACTATAGATGAGCCCGATGGCGATACTGTCACAGCTACGCTGAAGATAGGCGATAAGAGTTACTCTTTAAACAAGGGAAGTAATTCTATAACGATAGATCTGCCTAAGGGAGAGTATACAGCCTCAGTTCAAGCGAACGATGTGGATGGGAGCTCTAGCAAGAGCTTCAGCATAAGAGTGAGGGGTTCACCACCCTCGGTTACGATAGACGCTCCGAATCAGATGAAGAGAGGCGAGGGCTTTACCGTCACTGTGACTGAGGAGGATGGGGATAGCGTTACAGGTACGCTAACTATAGGAGATAAAACATTCAGTATAGGGAAGGGGAGCAATTCTATAAGGATTCCAGCTGATTTGAGGGCCGGAGATTACACTATCTTAGCTATAGCTAGGGATGAGGATGGGGGGAGCGAAGCTGAAGCATCATTCACTCTAGTCAATGAGGAGCCTAAAGTCTCAGTGAGCGTGGATAAGACTGAGGCGAAGGTGGGCGAGACTATAACTGTGACGGTAGAGGCTAGCGATGATTCTCCAGGCCTAAATGTGAGGACTACCATCGGAGATAAGGAATTCAGCGGAACTGGTAGCTTCGAATATACGCCGAGTAAAGAGGGCACCTTAACGATAAAGGTAGTGGCTACTGATATGGATGGCGTAACTGTGACGAAGGAAGTAAGCGTGGAAGTGACTCCAGGAGGAAGTAGCTCAGGCGGGGGAGGTGGCAGTTCAGGAGGCTCTTCAAGTGGGGGATCCTCAGGGGGTAGCGGAGGCTCAGGTGGAAGTAGCTCAGGCTCGGGCAATTCAAGTAGCTCATCAGGTGGCTCTAGCTCAAGCTCGAATAATAGCTCATCAGGTAACTCCTCAGGGGTGAGTGCTAACAGCATTAATAGCGGCACTAGCATGAGTGCCTCAGGCACCAAACTCAGTGCCTCTAGCACTAACGGGGTAAGGCTGGAGGTACATCCAGAGGAGCCTTACGTGGGAGATGAAGTAACTGTGAAGGTGTTCTCGCCGTATAAAGGCATGCTCGTCCTGATAAACCCGGAGAAGAGGGAAGTCGCTAACACTGGGCTCACTATACTAAAGTATGTGGTGGATGAGGAAGGGATTTGGATAGCGAAATACTACTACAATGATGGGAAGCTCAGAGAAGTTAGCTTGAGCTTCACAGTAAAGGCCAGGCCTCCAGTAGAGGCGATCGCAGCGAATAATACTACGAATAGTAAGCTTGGTAGCTCTTCAGAGCTCGAGGCTTTAAAACTACCCTGCGAAGTCGCAGCTAGGAACGAGTCCTCGATACCCTGGTACCTGCTAGCGATAACTATGCTCTTCGCAGCTCTAGCGATAAGGAGGTTGAAATTATGAGAGTGAGGAGAGCTCTAGCTTTAGCTCTCATATTTTTAGGGCTTTTCCTCGCTTATCTGGGTACGAATACACTAGTATGGCATAAAGTGGGCTTCCTCGAAGCTGAGACCTACGAATTACTGGATTGCAACACTACTTACGTTAAAGTCACTGGGAATGGAAGCGTATGCTTGAGCCTCTACAGAATAGAAGCTAGGAAGGTAGCTGAAGGCGATAATTTGAGCGTGAAGGCTAAGCTACCGATGGTAGTAGCCTCAGATGATGTGAAAATCAATGGAAGAAGCTATAAGCTCGTGGATGGAGCTACCCTACTCTTCAGGACTGAGGAGCTGAATATAGAGGGTAGAGCTTCAGTTTACGATATCAACTTAGTCAGGGAGAAAGCTAGGGTGGAGGAAGAGGAAGGATGGGAAAAGGTCTACTGCACTCCCGGATCCAAAATTTTGTTGAGCGGGGATAACGTGAGATACGAAGCCCAAGCCTATCAGGAATCTCTATTCCCTCCCCTAGGCCTCGCAGTAATAATAGCCGGATTGCTCTTATCTTTATTGAGAAGGGGCGAGGAGGGAGCTGAAGTTGATAGAAGCAGAGAGGAGAGCGAAGCAGATAGCTCAACAGCTGTTGAGGAGATATAAGGGGAGAGCTCTCAAGGTCAGTTTCGAGAGGAGGGGAGCGAGGTTAAGTAAGATAAGGGAGATGTTTCCAAAACCTCTAAATTTTTTTAAGGGTAATAGGGAGCTGGAGCGGGTTACTAAAGAGCTTTACCTTTTCTTCGCTCTAGATGAAGTGGAGAAGCTCTTAAGGAAGCTCAGGGAGAAGGGGGTCAGGATACCGAGGCCCAAGATACCCTTCGGAAGGGAGGAGGAGATAGCAACGCTTCAGCTACCTCCTCCCCCTGAGGGAATTGAGATACCCTTCCCCGGAGGGAAGCTCATACTTTCAGGTAGAGAAGCCGTTTATTACCCTCACAGCTATCCAGATCGCTTGATCCAGGCTCACATCTTAGCGAATATGTTGAAGGGCATATATCCAGCGAGTTATGAGGATCAGGGGGATCTGCTCTGGAAGAGCGTCGAGCTCAGGAAAGCTAAAGCTATGGAGTATCTTGAGGAGGTCGGCTGCGAGGATGAGGAATTAGCTTTAGAGGCAGCGATACGCTCAACTAAGCTCTGGCCCGCTCTAGCCATAATGATGGCTGAGGATGTGACTGAGGGCTACGCTTCCCTCAACTCCCCGCTCATACTGGATCACATAATCTACGGGAGGTTCGAAGTGAGGAATTACGTATTCGACGAGGAGGAGTTGGAGAAGTTCAAGACATTTATCGAAGCTGATATCAACGCTGGCTTCGATTTCAGGAAGAGCTTAGCTGAGGTAGACATAACTCTAGGGAGTAATAAGTTCAGGATAGCTTTAGATATACCTCCAGCGAGCAGAGGGGCGTTGGATATAAGGAATTTATCCGCTATATCGAAGCTCTCCCTACCGAGATTGATAAAGCTCGGCAGCATAAAGGAGGAGGAAGCCTCTACTATCCTCAAGAGTATAGAATTAGGGGAACCTATCTTGATCTTCGGTCGCACTGGCGTCGGGAAGACTACGCTAGCTAACGCCTTGCTCGCCTGCCTCCCTAAGGAGCTCAGGTTGATAAGCGTCGAGGAGGTCAGAGAGATAGAGGATCTGAGCATTTACGGGATGCATCACAGCCCTTACGAATTCGCTGGGAAGTTCGATTTCATCCGATTTTTGCTTCACAGGAATCCTGATATCGTATTTTTGGGGGAGATACTGACTAAAGAGGCTGCTGAAGCCTTCAATCTAGCTCATAGCTCCGGTTTAAGAGTGATAGCTACAACGCATGCTAGGGGCTTTCAGGAGCTCGTGGAGAAGTTCGAAGCTTTCGGGCAGGAGCTGCCCAGGGATACTCTAGCTATAATGATGAGGGATAAGAGAGTAGTCGAGATGAGGAGGTGGAACGATGGCTGGCATCCAGTTGATATGAACTTAGAGTACCTCGACTTCTTGAGGAAGCTCAGGGGGGCTGATACGAATGAGGAAGTCGCTAGGAGGAAGGGCGGAGAGTAAGACCGTGAAGAGGATAAAGTTAGTCCAGAAATTTGTGATAGGTTACCTAAGCTCTCCAGCTCTTGGCTTAATGGCTTTGAACAAGTACGGGAGCGTGGCCGTCGAAGGAATAACTGCGAAAAAAGCGGTTTACGATGCCTTAGGTTTCCTCAGGAAATACTTAGCTGGCTTATTGGAGGGGGCTGAGGAGGAATCGGCTACGAAGGCAGCTCTGACTTTGATCTCGAAGCTCTATGAGGAGGATTTAAAGGCCAGGAGGAACTGGATAGAGATAGGGATAACTCTATCCTTAGGTTTATCTCTATTCATAGCCTTCCTCAGCTACAGAATAATTATACCTCCCTTCCTCCCCCTCCTCCTGCTCTCATCCTACCCCCTCATGCCAGGATATAGCGAGCTCAAGATAGAGGATCCGAACATAGCTGATGCTATGGCCAGCGATTTGGAGAGAGGATCCGGAGTTGTATACGCTCTGAGGCAGCTCAAATTATATGAAGCTAGCGTAGTAGATGACGCTGAACTACCAGAATATTTCGAGTTCCTGAAAATAGTATCGGACAGGGAGGCGTTGAAGAATATGATGCGCAGAACTGCTTCAGTACTGAGGGCTTTAAGTGAGATAATAGATGAGTGGAAGGCCAACATAAAATCCACTCGCATCCTCCTCTTAATTTCCCTCATCGTAGTCGCAGCGATAAACGTAGCCCTCAGCTATATTTTGGGACAGCTGGGCTTAAACACTCCTCAGTCGACCCTCTTCTCTCTGGGATTAGCGGTAGCTATACTGATATCGAAGCCCCTGGGATATTCAATCCAGGCCGCTGCAGCTTATTCCTCAGCGTTCCTATTAGTCAGCTACTTCTTCCATCTCTTATAAAAAAGAAAAAGAGGAGAAGAGAGCTTTCTATTTCCCGGACGTAGTATTCCCTGCGGTAGTCGTAGTATTTGTTGCAGTCCCTCCTTTACCTCCTCCGAAGAGGATATTATCTATAGAAGCAGTGAGCCAATCGAGGAAATTGTTGAAACTGTTCCATGCATTGCCTACGTCGACCCACGCCCTAGCCCCGGCCTCTTGCGCTATCTTCCACGCCCCTTCCGCTAGCATGAGGGGGGCTGAGATTACGAGAGCTACCGTTATCAGGACCAGGAGTATGGTCTCTATAGTCTGTTGCATGATAGTATACTTGGTGTAGGAACTTAAAGCTCACTATATTTTTGAAAGAACTTTCTTATTTTCGAGAAACCTTAAGGGTTTAAACAGTGAGAACTACGCTCTTATGATGAAGCTCATATACTCGCTACTGCTCGGCATGCTCCTAATCCTGATCTCGCTATCATCAGCCCCCCTCTACTATCCCTTAGCCGCGGCTCTCTTCTTCGTCCTGCTTTGGAGGGAGTTGAATGATTCTCTCGATTGAGAAGGTCCTGCTGACGTTGATAGGATTGGCCACGATTATCGCGATATTGCCAGCGATAAATCAGGGGATGGCTCAGGTAGCGGAGAAGAGGGATCAGAATTGCCTCAATGTCGCTGCGAGGGCAGTCGATCTAGCTATAACTAATAGTATCGGAGGTGGTGTCGCTTCGAGCTACGCATTCCTACCAGTTAGAGTTACGTATAGATGCGAGAACGGAGCTGTATACCTTGAGGCAGGAAATGCGTCCGCAATTCTAAGCTACCCGTTCCAATTGAGCTGTTCCGGAGAGGCTTACCTTTACGGTAGGTTCGTAGCCTCATGGCGTCGCTCCGCGGATGGCTCAGCTATAGTCGAGTTGAGGTGGTCGGGTGGAGGGGAGCATTAGGGGGATACTCTTAGATCTGATGACTTTAGCTATCGTCCTAGCTTTAATAACACTCCTGACACTAGCGGATAAGCTCTTCGATGAGAGCGAAGTTGAGGAGATCCTAAAAGCTATAGAGGAAGTTCAAAGGCTGGCTGAGTCCCTAGGGTTAGACGCTAGTGGCTATGGTGGTTAATATGGATGAACTCGAGCTCTTAATAGTCGTAGCTGCCCTCAGCTTCCTGATAATCTGGGCGTTAGTATGAGGCTCCTATTAGCTCTACTCATAAGCGTTTTCTTGCTCCTCCTCGTATTCCTGAAGCCCATCTTCATCCACCAGGGTTATCAGGTGGAGTGGAAGGAGGAGGCTGCGTTGAAAGCGTTAGCCCGAGTTAAGGAGCTCGGATATAAGTTACTGATGAACGCGACAGTGAAGGAATGCGGCTCCTCTGAGATAGCTTACTGCCTCATCATCCCAGGGCCTAACGGATTTTTGAAAGTCGAGGTGAGGGGATGAGGGAAGCCTTGATAGTGCTCTTCGCTTTAACGCTGGCCTTCTTCTTAGTTACTCATTATACGCCTCAGGCGGAGTATTATGAGTATAAGGGTATGTTGAGAGCATACTCTTTATATGCTGAGCTCCAGTCCATCGAGCCTAGAGCTCTGATATACGCTAGGTATAAAGTTGATAGCTTCCTCTACTCAATGAATGGCTCACCCTGCGACTCACTCCCGAGAATAGATGATAATGAGTTCAGGGAAACGATCGCTAGCGATTTGAGCGATAAGGCCTTCCTTCCATCCATAGATCTGAGCTTCGAAGCCTTCGAAACTCGCGGGGGAGAAAAAGGCTATTTTGGGGAGAGTTGTAGGAATGGAGGCATAGGCTTCACTGCAAAAGGGAGAGTGAGCATAGAGGATGGATTAACGGGGATAAGGGGGGAGCGTAGCATTGATGCGATGGGATGCCAAGTGACGGCTTACTACAGGATGAAGAGGGTGCTTGACTGGCTCGAGAGGGATATAAAGGCCGCGGTCCCTAGGTGCTCTAGACATTTAGACTCATCGAATCTATCAGCTTTCTTCAGCTGCCTCAAGGAAGCGATAGCGGAGATGAGGAAGGAGTACGCTTCGGAGGATTTGGAGCTCAGGATAAGTTTTAGTCACTTCTATTGGTTTGAGGATGAGGAGCCTAGAGTCTATCTGCACTTCTACATAACTCTGAAGGATCCCTACGCAGTCATAATAGCTAACGGGAGGGAGTATAAGGGTTTCGTGTGCTTGAGGGAGATGGAAATTGGATCCTAGCTCCCTTTTCTTCGAATATCTGAGAGGAACCATTGCATTCATATTATCTAATTTACGTGAACTTCTGAGAGGTTTATGTCCCATTATAGAACACCTCTTATCCTTAATGATAATAGTGCTTGTGATAGTAGCAGCGATCCTCAGGCCGCTCTCTGAGAACATTAGTGAAGAACTTTTAGCACTTGCAACCCTCTTAATTGTGGCGTATATAATCCTCTCAGTTTAAAGATCATTGGCTGATGATAGATTTAGAGAATGCCCACCTTATGTAATTGATTACTCTATCCACATCCCTCCTGTCCTTAAACTTCACCTTGAGGCTCTTAAGCGTACCCTTAGGGTCCTCCTCGAGCTCCATAGTCCCGCCGAGTTCCTCAATCTTCCTAGTTAGGAAGGACCTCACTGGTCTCTCTCTCGAGCTTATGAGAATATTATCATCAGGAATAAAGGAGATCTCACCTCTATCCCTATCTAGAGTCAGGCTTCCGAGAAGTCTGCCATCATCAGAGTATAATTTCCTCTCTTCAACATTCTTTCTGACCTCTTTTAGTTTATCTGCTGTCACAATAGTTTGTTCTAGAAGGACTTCATCTAGGGATTCTATCATCCTCCTCAGGGATATGAGCTCTCTTTCGAGCTTCTCAGCCCTCCTCTTCAGGAGATCCCTGAGCATCAATAAATTTTTTATCCTTTCATTCCTCTCCAATGACCCTCCTCTCCTCTATGAACTTCTCCCATATCTCCTTAAATCTTTGTACCCCGAGCCTACTGATCAAGGGTCCCAATCTGGGCCCTTGGGGCTGACCGAGCACCGCTAAGTATATTACTGAGAAGAAGTCCCTGGGTGATACTTCAAACTTTTTAGCTATTTCGAAAGCTATATTCTGAATCTCATCCGGTCCCATTCCCGGATTTATCCCCTCAATGAAAGTATTTACAGCTTCTAAAGTACTCTTCTTGATTTCTATCCTCTCCCTGACCCCCCTTCCGAAATATCTGATGTAATTATATGCGTATCTGACGTAATTCTCGAACATAATATCTTTCTCGAGCTCCTCGGGTTTCAGATCGTAGTACTTAGATATGAGCTCCCTAGCTATCCTCAGGATCTCCTCGAACTCGAGCTCTTGAGGTAGCATGGAGACTACATTTAATACAGCTGAGTACCTATATGGAGGAGGTCTCGGGACTCCCTCCATGAGATAAGTGAATTCCATGAGCCTCCTCATCGTTACCCTATCTCTCTCACTCCCGACTCTCTCAAGCCCGTGATATCTCCTCAAGTTGAGTTCCAACTCATTGATGTAAAGAGGGGATTTTTGGAGAGAGATGCTCCTAGTCCCATGATATCTCTTGAACATCATCATCCTTAGAGCTTCTGGAGGTGAAAAATCCATCCACATTTGCGGAGTGATCACATTTCCAGAGCTCTTGCTTATCTTCCTCCCCGTCTTATCTAAGAACATCTCATACCTGACGGTTAGGGGTGGTTCATACTCTAAAATCTCTTTAGCTATCCTCGCATTTACTCTGAAGGAATCAGCTATATCTTTCCCATGTGGCTCAAATACTATTCCTAAGGCCGACCATCTTGCAGCGAACTCCCCCTTCCAAGATAGCTTCCCCTCTCCCCTCAAGTAACTAGCCTCGCCCAAGTGCCCGCAACCGCTCACACCCTTGAACCCTTGATCACATTTATAAATGACTTTCCCTTCCTCAGGGATCACTTTTATCACTCTAGTCGTATATATCCTCCCACATTCCTCGCATTTAGGCCAGTAGTAAACCCACCCCTCCGGTTTGTTCGTGCCGACTTCCTCCCTCACGATCCTATCCACTCTCTCGTTGTTAACTATCAGCTTGCTGATCTGCTCATCTAAAAGGCCCGATTTATAAGCTTCAGTCCCTGAAATGAAAGTATATTCTATACCGAGCTTCTCCAGAGCGTCCATCAATATAGAGCTCATGTGCTCCCCGTAGCTCGTATGACATCCGAAGGGATCTGGTATCTCGCTCACGGGCATCCCTAGGTACTTGCTGTAATCCTCAGGTATGCCAGCGGGAACCTTCCTTAAGCCATCTCTATCATCACTGTAAGCTATTAGTTCGCTCTTGTGACCCATGCTCTCTAAAGCTAACTTAACACCATAAGCCCTGAGGGAATCTCCAACGGATCCTATATGTGGAAATCCGCTAGCTCCTATTCCAGATTCTACCCTTAGGACTCTTAAATTTCTACCTATCCTCCTCTCCCTCTCAATCACATTCCTAGCTACTCTATCTATCCAGAACATCGGACCACTTTCACTCATGAGGGTCCGGGGGGTAAGAAAAGAGAGAATAAGAAATTTTCGGTCAAAAATTTTGGAAATTCTCCAGCTCAGACTTGAGTCATCTCTATCTCTATGACGCTTATGTCCCTCCTGCTCCCATTCTCATCTATTATCTCCTCAGTTCCGGTCCTGAGGTCTGTGATCTTCAGCTTCCCTGGGAAGTACTTGAGCCTAGTTATCTCAGCTACATCCACCGCCCTCGAGATAGATCTACCTCTCGCCTTCAGCACTATCTTCTTCACACCCCTATTTATCTGGAGAGTTGTGGCCATAACATAGTTTATGGCCGGCTTCTTACCAACAAACACTATCCCTTCCTCTGCCACCATGCACATCACCTCTTATATCCCCTGCTCTGGAGGGTCGAGGTTACTGAACTTCACCTCTATCTAATTAAAAAAGTTACTCTCCCCTCAATAACTCCTCTAGAGCTATGAGGGATACCTTCTCCCCCTCCCTCCTACCTATCAGAATGGGGAGTCTGCCCTTTTCGAGCTCGAGTTTCGCTAATTCTATAGGATCCGTCAATCCCTCCGGTATTTCGTTCTCTCCTAAAAAAAGAGGGGATCCGGTAGCGATCTGTTGGGCTCTAACAGATATTATCCTGACCCTCTCGAATTTAGTTAGCCTCTTAGGGCCCAGCAGATCGCTACTCAACATCAATCACTCTCGCTCTTCTCTCCCTTCTCCTTCTCCTTTCCCTTTCCGGGCTCGAATTTCTTACCAGCCGCTGCTATTATGTCATCTATCTTCAATATCGTCGTAGCGAATTCAGCAGCGGACTCTATGGCCCTCCTTAACACTCTCTCCGGTTCTATTATGTCCCTCTTGTACATATCCTCGACTTCTCCCGTGTATATGTTGAATCCATACTCCTTCTTGCCCTCAGCGTGAGCTTTCCTCAGTTCTGCGAGTTTTATTATAGGATCGTGACCTGCGTTCTCTATTAATGTCTTCGGGATAGACTCTAATGCTTCAGCGAACTTCTCAACGACGTTCTGCTCCTTCCCACTCAACTGCACCGCGTAATTCCTCAGCTTAAGTACTAGATCCATCCAAGCTGCTCCAGCTCCTACTACTATCTTTCCATCCTCTATCACATTTCTAACAACGCTCAGTGCGTCATGGAGGTTCCTCTCAGCCTCATCTATCACTTGCTTCTCTCCTCCCCTTATGAGTATGCTCACAGCCCTCGGATCCTTGCAACCCTCAACGAATACCATCTTGTCCTCCCCGACTCTCCTCTCCTCAACGAGCTCAGCGAATCCTAGATCCTTCTCTGATATCTCCTTCACATTAACTACTATCTTAGCCCCCGTGGCCTTAGCTAACTTCTCCATATCGGACTTCCTCACTCTCCTCACTGCGAGTATGCCGTGCTTAGCTAAGAAGTGCTGAGCGACGTCATCTATACCCTTCTGGCAGAAGACCACATTGGCCCCTGCTGCAGCTATCTTCTCGACGAGTTCTGCGAGCATCTGCTTCTCCTGATCCAAGAATTCCTTGACTTGCGTTGGGGAGGTTACCCTTATTTTAGAGGAAATTTCAGGCTTCTTTATCTCTAAAGCGCTCTCTATGAGGGCTATCTTAGCATTCTCAACTCTCTTAGGCATCCTGGGATGTACTACTTCCTTATCTACTACTATCCCCCTTATCAACTTCGTATCGAAGAGGGACCCTCCTTCCTTCTTCTCCAGCTTTATGTTCTCAAGGTCCACTATCCTCCTACCATCCCTCTCCTCAACGACCTGTAATGCAGCGTCAACGACGAGGTCCGCTAAGTAGTCCTGAGCGACCCTTATGGATTTGCTACTCATAGCTATCTTAGCTATCTTCTTGAGTAACTCCCTGTCCTTCCAATCCGCTCTCATAGCTATCTCATCTAAGTACTCTATAGCCTTCTCAGCGGCTTTCCTATAACCTGATATTATGACCGTCGGGTGGATGCCGAGGTCCAAGAGGTCCTCAGCTTTCGATAGCAATTCGCCAGCCAGTAAAACGACTGTCGTTGTCCCATCTCCAGCCTCTTGCTCTTGAGACTTCGCTAGATCGACCATCATCTTCGCGGTAGGATGCTCGACTTCTATCTCCTTCATTATAGTCGCTCCATCATGCGTTATTATGACATCTCCGAATGGATCAACTAGCATCTTCTGCATTCCCTTCGGACTAAGTGAAGTCCTTATAGTATCTGCTATTGCTTTAGCAACTGTTATGTTAAGCCTCAGAGCTTCTCTCCCTCTCGTCCTAGAGGTACCTTCCTTCAGTATCAGGACGGGTATCGCCCCTCCACCAGCTTCACCCGCGGAGACCATGGTAGATCACCCCACTTTAGATATAGAACACTTGTCGACGTACCGAGTATCACTACCCTACGGGTTAAAAAAGATTATCTAGCTGAGGAGCTCATCAACGTAGCGAAGGATCGAGAATGAGAGAGGAAAATGGTGAATTTATAGATGAATCCGGAGGAGATTTTTAAATTATTTCCAGAATGCTTGATTTCGGCTATAAGAGATAAAAGGATAACGGAACTAACTGAAATACAGAGGAAGGGGATTCCGCACGTTATGAGAGGGGAGGATGTCCTCCTAATAGCGCCCACGGGATCAGGAAAAACTGAGGCAGCAATATGGCCAATAATTTCAAGAATCTTAGCTGAAAATGAGAGGATGGGGTTCCTTCTATTGTATATCACCCCTCTGAGAGCTCTGAACAGGGATCTGGAAGATAGGATAATTTTCTGGGCATCTAGATGCGGATTGAACGTAGGGGTCAGGCATGGAGATACTTTGAAGTCTGAGAGATTGAAGCAGTCAGAATCTCCACCTGAGATAATTATAACTACCCCCGAGACCCTCCAGATAATGCTCTCATCACCTAAACTCTCCCTCCACCTCTCGAGGGTGAGGTACGTAGTCATAGACGAAGTCCATGAACTCCTAGATGATAAAAGGGGTGTTCAACTTTCAATAGCTCTGGAGAGGCTCAGGAGGATGACTGGAAGGGACTTCCAGAGGGTAATGCTCTCAGCCTCTTTAGGAAATCCCCACTTAGCCCTCGATTTCTTCTCTCACTCGAAGAAGGGAAAGATAGTGACTTCTGGGGAGGAGAGAAAAATGATAATAAGAGTTATATTTCCAAAGGTCACTGAAGAGGACCTCAAGCTCTCATCAAAGCTCTTACTTGAGCCCGAGGCTGTCTCTAGGGTCAGGGTGCTAGCTGACGCGATAAAGTCCTCTAGATCTGCTATAGTCTTCACTAATACGAGGTCGATGGCTGAAGCTTTAGGTTACAGGATGAATAAGATATTCAATGAACTGAAGATACACGTCCATCATAGTTCGCTATCTAGGGAAGCCAGAGTTGAGAGTGAGACCCTCCTGAAGATGGGTGAACTATCTGCTGTTATAAGCACTAGCTCGATGGAGCTGGGGATAGATGTAGGCCACATAGATATGGTCATACAGTACGGATCACCGAAGCAAGCTTTGAAGCTGCTTCAGAGGGTGGGGAGATCGGGCCATGGACCTCGAGGAGTAGCTAGGGGCCTTATAGTCGCTCAGGATTCTGACGATTTCCTGGAATCTCTCGTCTTATCTAGGAATGCGTTAGAGGGGAAATTAGAGGAGATAAGGCCCCTCGAGAAGTCATATGACGTCCTCTATCATACGATCGTCGGGATGCTCCTGAGGGAGAGGGAGCTTAGTGTCAGTGAAATAGTCAAGGTAGCTAATGGATGCTACCCTTATAGAGATATGAGCCCGGAGGATTGCAGGAGGCTCCTCTCCTTCATGTCCAGGGCTTGGCCTAGGATCGTATGGTACGATGAGGATCTAGATTCCGTGAGGAGAGCGAGTGAACTGGCCTTCGATTACTTCTTCAATAACGTCTCAACTATACCCGAGACCGTGGGCTACAGCGTAGTTGATGAAGTCACTGGGTTCTACATTGGGAAGTTAGATGAGGCCTTCGTCCTCGAATATTTATTCCCTGGAGCTAAATTCGTTTTCAGGGGATCAGTGTGGAGGATGAAGAGGATAGAAGGAGGTACTATATATGTGGAACAAGCATTCGATCCAATAGGAGCTATTCCGAGTTGGATAGGTGAGCAATTACCTGTCTCAATGGAAGTAGCTGCTGAAGTGGGTACGTTGAGGGGTATGGTCGAAGAGGCGTATAGGAGCGGGAAAATGGATGCCCTAATAAATGAGATAATGGAGAAGTATGGATTTTCTACAGAGGAGGATATAAGAAGAGCTCTCTCTCCGATATTAGAGCATATAGAGAGCGGATTCCCATTACCCACTGATAAGCGTATCGTTGTGGAGGATGTGAGAGGAGGCGTCGTGATCCACTCGACTTACGGCAACTTAGTGAATAGGACGCTGGGCAGAGCGATAGCTCAAGCCCTGTTGAAGCATTTTAAAATCTTGGTCAGGGTTTCAGAGGATCCCTACAGGATATTGATATTGGGAGTCTCATCTGAACCTATCATTAACGCAATAAAATCCCTGATGAGTGAGGATGAAGCGTTCTTCCTAGAGGCTATTGAGAATAGCTCCTTCTTCAGGCTGAGGCTCTTGCACACCCTGAAGAGGATGGGATTGATAAGGGACTACGCTAGCTCGAAGCTCATAAGCCTCAGCAAGCTGGCGAAAGCTTATGGGGGAACACCGCCGTATGAAGAGGCCCTCCGTGAGACTCTAGTGAAAGATTTCGATGTAGAAGGCTTAATGAAACTACTCAGATCCATTGAGAGGGGGGAAATAGAAGTAGTTAGATCGGAGAAGGAGGGACCTAGCCCTCTCGCGTTACTAGGACTCGATAGATCCGGTCTGCCTCTAGAAGTCATACCTCCTACCGAACTCTCTAGGAGGTTGCTGGAGAACTTTAAGAACAGGATACTATCCCAACAAGTGACCTTAGTGTGTTCTAATTGTTGGAGTTGGTTCATGGATTCCGATGTGAATAGCTTGATGGAAATAGGAGCGCCTCTATGTCCTAACTGCGGCAGCGGGAGGATAGCTGCTGTCACTGGTTACTTAGTATCCGAAGCTAAGAGGTATGTGGAGGAATCCAGGCAGAAGGGGAGGCCCTCCGTCGGGAATTGGGAGCTCGCAAATAGGTGCTACGAATTCGGATTGCTTACTGAGAGATACGGATTATCAGCTTTAGTTGCTATGGTTGCGAGAGCAGTGGATCCCATTGATGTAGAGAAACTCCTATCCGAAGTTAATGAAGTGAATGAGCGTTTCTTCGAGGCCTTAGCTAAGGTCGAGACAGAAGCAGTTAAGAGGAGGATGATGGGGAGGAAGAAGAGATCTAAGCTCTAATAGCGGATAATATCTCCTCAGCTGCCCTCCTAGGATCACTAGCTTTCGTTATCGCTCTTCCAACCATCACGAAATCTACTTTCTTAGCCACGCTCCTTATAGTGATAGCGTCTATCCCACCAGCTATACCTATCTTTATTCCATGTACTCTTATCTTCTCGAGGATATCGAATTCAGAGAATATACCTTCATCCACACCCTTATGTAGGCATATCCTATCTACATCTAACTCGATGAGCCTCTCGATCCTAGCCTCAGGATCCCTGACGCCTAGAGTATCAGCGATGACTTCCTTTCCATCCTCCCTAGCCCGTCTAACTGCTTCTCTTATCGTCTCATCAGGAGCTACTGCCATTACACTCATTATATCAGCCCCGGAGGAGAATGCCAGCATAGCTTCGAGGTATCCAGTGTCCATAGTTTTAGTATCAGCGAATATAATCGCCTCTGGGAACTTCTCCCTGAGGAGCTTAACGGATCTCATGCCCTCAGATTTTATTAGTGGGGTCCCTGCTTCAAAGTACCTGAAGCCCGCCGATCTAGCCTTCTCAGCGATATCGAGCGCTTCCTCTAGGTGAATGAGGTCCAAGGAGAGGAAGACCTCGAGTGTCATAAGTGTATATGCCTTAGACCAAATAAAAATTGTGGTGAGCTACTGATCTCCCCGCCCGAAGGGCTCCCTTTAGGGGTTTCACCGGTCCCCCGCATCTATTCTGGTTTACATCTCTCATCTGCGGGCAATTGGGTGATCAGAGACCCTCATCTGAGAGTATTACTAACTGCAAACCTTCTATAAACCTTTCTATCCATCCCAGCCTTAAAGGCGAGGCTTTCAACTGTAATAAAATCTAACAACGAACTCTGTCAGATCTTCACAAATTTTCTGAACCTCCCGTAGTTCACAGGGTCCCCTCTCACTCTAACTATGTAATTTGGGAGTAGGGGGGTCCCCTCATCGAAATGTATAGATCTACCGCTAGCATCATAGATACTCACGACATCGTAACCGCAGGCCTCCCTGAGAGACGCTACAGTATAGCCTCTCATAGACTCCTCTACACGGAAGGCCAGGTAATGAGGAGAACCTCCTTTGAAAGTGGGTGGCTTTCTCAGGGACCTGAGATCCCATATCCTCTCTATAACTGAAGCTATTATTTTAGATGCGTTTCCATCCCCGAACGGGTTAGGCGCTCTTTTAAGTCTCTCTATTAAGTCCGCTTGATAGAGGTACTTCCTAACTAAGGATACTATAGCCGCTGGGTTCGTGCCGGCTATCTCCCCGAAACCCATCTCTATGATCTCAGGCCTCTCTGTGTTCTCCCTCAAGATTATACAGGGCCTCTTAAGAGTAACGGCTTCCTCTTGAACTCCCCCAGAGTCAGTCATTATGAGATCCGAGGAAATAAGAAGCCCTAAGAAATCCAGATAGCCGAGAGGCTCCAGTATCCTGACATTCTTCAGGGACTTCAGTTTATTCCATAGGTCGAATGTCTTGAGTGCCTTCTGAGTCCTGGGGTGAATTGGCCAGACGAAAGTGATATCATCTAACTCCTCTAGAGCCTTCAATACCCCTATTAACTTATGCTCATATTCAGTATTCTCCTTCCTGTGGAGAGTCAAAGTCACTAGGGGCTGAGCTCCGTCAAGGTCGAACTTCTCTAAAGTCCTCTTAGCGGAAACCTTCCTCAGGACCTTAGTAACGGAGTCCACTATAGTATTCCCACTCAAGAAAGTTGCCTTAGGGGATATGCCCTCTTCCATCAAATTTGAGAAAGCTCTGGATGTCGGTGCGAAATTCAATGACGCTAAATGATCGGAGATCCTCCTGTTTATCTCCTCAGGCATCGAGAAATCGTAGCTCCTCAGACCAGATTCCACGTGGATGAAGGGGACTTCCATCTTAGATGCCGCTATCGCTGTCCCCAAGACGGAGTTAGTATCTCCTAATGCTATCACTCCATCGGGCTCATAACTCTCAATTATCTTTCCAATTTCTTTCATAACTGCGGATGTTTGTGATACCTGATCATCCGATCCTATATTGAGGTTAACGTGTGGTTCCTCAACTCCCAGCTCCTTGAAGAAAATGCCGCTCATTTCCCAGTCGTAATGCTGCCCGGTATGAACTAAGAGAAGTTCCATCTCATTCAGCTTACTCAGGGCTTCATAGAGGGGCGCCATCTTGATTATCTCGGGTCTGGTCCCCACCGAGATGATCAGCCTCATCCATCTACATGGGAAAAAATCTTTTATTAAATATAGATGCACTGACTTAGGGTGACAGTGTGCTGAAACCCGAGGAGGTCCTGAAGTTCTACGCTTACACGACAAAGATGCACAAGGAGGATCTGGCTTCTGAGCTACTGAAATTCGATGAAGTTCACTTAGAACCACCTCAAGGGCTTCCCGGTGTGAAGCCTCCTCAAGATGTCGAGTCTAGGGAACTTGAGATGTATGAAGAGATCGTTAGGGCACTAGAGAGAGCCAGTGTACTCTCGGGAATCCCCTTATCACTTATAGTGAAGTCATCGGAGAGAAGCTCAGCGGGGGGAAATGACAGTAAATCGCTGATCTCGGAACTCGATGACATAGTGGGAGAATACCTAAAGATTAAAAAAGAGATAGAACTCTCGAAAAAAGCGAAGCATTTATTAAAAGAGAGGTCGGAGAAAATGAAAGAAATTGAGGAAAAATTGAGCGAGATCGAGGGAAAGATCTTGAGCTATTATAGCGCGGCTCTGGAAGTCGTAGAGGAAGATCCCTCGAAACTCAGGCTCGGAAGGGCCCTTCTAGAGATTGATAGGGGATTGTTAAGATCATCTTCCCTCATCAAGATGGCCTCCGATAAATCCCTATCGCTCGAGGATCTCAATGAAGTAATCAAGAACGTCAGGGAATCCCTGAAGGAAACTAAGAGTAGGATAAACGAACTCTTGTATGAGGAAAAAGATTTAATAGAAATTTCCAAAATATCTGAGAAAATAGAAGAAATAATGGGAAAAATGGATTATATTTTAAGTAGAATTGCTGAATGTAATTCTAAGAAGGAGAAGTTAGCTGAGCTCAGAGTAGTAGATTCCTTGTGGAAGAAGATGAGGGACAGCGTGAAGAGGGTTCCGGAGCTCAGCCCTATAATCGCTGAGAGGGAGCCCGTTATATCGAAGGTCTCCCAACAGATGAGCATGCTGGAGGAGGAAATTGATGCAATTGATTCTGAGATAAGGGATTTTATCGAAAAAATTTCAGAAGAATTCTCGAATATTAGAAAAGATTTCTCAACGGCTAGGGAGGGTCTCCTCTCGATAAAAGTGGTAGTCGCTGGTGAGGCTGAGAGGAGGGTGAGCGAACTAATAGAGAATGCGAAGCCCTTGATAGCTGAGAGAGGAAAAATTGAGGAGGAGATAGAAAATTTAAGCAAATTAGTAGATAAAAATTACATAAAAGACTTGAAGAAAAAGGAAAAAGATCTAAAGAGCAAAATAATTGAGATTTCAGCTGAGCTAGCTGCTATAGCGCTCAGCCTGAGGGAGAAGGCCTTGATGCAGAGGATCGGGATGCTCATGTATGAGGGAGAGGAGATATGTGTGATATCAGGCTGGGTTCCCAAATCCAAGAAAGAATCCATCAGGAGAAAGCTTGAAGAGAGACTAGGAGAATTCTTAGCACTCGAGTTCGAGGAGTCTGAATGGGAGGAAGCTCCCTCGAGGATCAGGATCCCAAATCTGATAAAGCCTATTAGACTCCTCACTCACAAGTTGTACGGTCTTCCATCGGTGAGAGAACTGGATCCGACTTTCCTCACTGCGATATTCTTCCCCTTGATGTTCGGGATGATGTTCGGGGACCTCGGTCATGGGATAACGCTCGCTCTATTCGGTCTTTTCCTATGGAAGAAGACCAGCGGATCTATGAAGGAGCTAGGCGGAATTCTCTTATATTCAGGTATCGCAGCAGCTATCTTCGGCTACCTTTATGGAGCTTTCTTCTTCATGTCGATCACTGAGCATCCCATCCTAAGCCCTCTGCATGATACGATGAGATTAATGGCTGTAGCCCTCATATTCGGTGCCCTCCAGATGTCCGTAGGCTTCCTAGTCAACACCACAAATAAGCTGCTTGAGGGAGACCTCTTCGCTGCCTTCTTAGAGTACAGGGGTCTCATGTCTTTCATAATGTACGCTGGCGCTGTTTATGCAGCTATCAGGAATAATGCGAGCATAGGGGGGACTTTAAGCGATCCATTATTCCAAGCTATGTCAATACCTCTCATGATAACATGCGTTGCACCTGTAATCAGATCCGTAAGAGAAGGTCATGGGGTAGGGGAGGGCCTCTCCGAGATGGTATCAACACTTCTAGAGAGCGTATTAGCGCTCTTCAGCAACTCACTCTCTTACATAAGGCTTGCTGCATTCGCAGTTATTCATGAAGTCTTCGGTGTACTCACAACTCAGCTGATGTTCGGAAAGGAGGCGATTACTATCAATGAATTGGCCTCTCTCCTTAGTCCACTAGCGCTCATAGGTTTCTCCTTAATGAATATATTGATCATGGGACTTGAAGGGCTCATTTCATTCATACAAGCGACTAGGCTGACGTTCTACGAATTCTTCACTAAGTTCTACAGGGCTTCAGGTAGGGAATTCAGGAGGGCCTCGGAGTTGATTGAGCCACTCGCACCTGAATAAAAATTTATTTTTTAAGCTGGATTGTGGAGGGGGTGATCTCACCATGATCTCGAGGAGGAAGCTGGCCCTTTATCTCGCCCTGGGACTCCCGTTGCTGTTGCTCCCGCTATCATTCTCTATAGTAGCGGCTCAACAGACAGCTACAGAAGAAATTAGTGGCTTAAAGTTCATAGGTATGGCTCTAGCAATCGTGGGAAGTACTATTGCAGCAGGTATAGCTTTGTATGGTGTGGCTATCGGAGGAAGCGCCCTTCTGGCTGAGAATCCTAAGGCTTTCACTCAAGTACTGATATTAGGGGGTCTGGCTGAGGGAGTCGCCGTTTACGGGCTTCTGGTGGCCTTCCTGATAATGGGAGGGTAATAAACCCTCTCTATTATTTTAGAGTAAGAAAAATTATGAGGATATAGAAAGAGTATTTATAGATAAATTATTCACCCTTAGGCGATAAGAGTTGATAGAGTATATCCTTGGAGACACCACTTATCCTACCGAAGAGCACAGTCCTGAGGCTCTGGGACTCCCACTCCGATGAGATCAGGTAAGATATTATGTAAGCCTCGCTCATAGGACTCATCATAGAGATCCTCACCGCTTCTGTATAAGCCCTCTTGAGTACTGAGTGCTCTATGACCCATGGCTCGCCTACATCTCTCAGGGAGTCCCTGACCTCAATGGATACTTCCCTATATGGAGCTATATTCAGGAGCTTATCTAAGAAGTCCGACAGATCTCCAGACTGATTAACGGCCTCTAATAACTTCTTGAAAGGGACCCCGGAGAGCGCTCTGATTATGAGGTCATTACTTATCCTGAGATACTTAGCCTTGAGTAATAAGCCTAGGGTCATGTTCTCTAAGTAGGAGCGTATTATCTCATATAGGGGAGTGCCCCTCTTGAGGGGTCCGATTAAGGAGTCTATGTAAGCCTTAGTCAGTATGAGATCCAGCTCGGATATATTCCTATCTCCAGAGAGCCAGTTCGATACCAAGGATGAGAGCTTCCTTTCCTCGATGAGATCGAGTAGATCCTCTAACCTCTCCGCCTTCGAGAGCTTAGCGGTATCGTACAAGTAGCCAGGATGAGGTAACAAGCTTACCCTCTCCAATCTACCGAAGAGCAGTGAGAATACGATCCTTCTGATGTTCTCAAGGTCGTACTTGCTCATGTAGACTCTGAGGATATTCTCCAGGGGGGAAGCTCTCGCTATAGATATGAGCTTATTAGCTCTGATGAAGTTGACCCTCATAGTGACCTCCTCTATCTTGACGGGATCCGATAGATCTTCCGGCTTCTCGAAGAAGCCGCCATAAGATGTCTGGGATATCTTATCGAAGAGAGCTCTATCATCCTCTATGAATATCCAAGACCTGAGTTCAGATGGATCTATCAAATGGGAGGAAAGGCCGTGTGTTCTAACTACGAGATACTTTATCTTAGCATTCCTAAGCATTACTCTCCCCTCTTTATCTCCCTATACTTCTTGAGCATGATGAACTCCTCAAGGGATTCCTCCTCCAGCATCTCCTCTATGTACCTTATAGCGGCCTCATGATCCGGAATGACTATCTTCTCTAAAGCGTTCACTTTCCTCATAGTATCAGCTAGAGCAGTGGCAATCCTCTCAAACTTAGCTTCAGAATTCACCAAGGGCATCATCTCCCTTATAGCATCAGCGAATTTCCTAGAAGCAGCTATGACTACGGCATTTAGGGAAGGGGAAGTAGCTAGACTCAGACCGACGACCTTGATCTCTGGTACCTCTACCCCTATCACGCTCCTCACTCTCATCTCCGTGAGGAGAGGGGTCGTCAATAAAGCAGCTTTCTTCATCTCTTCAGGCCCAGCAGCTGAATAAGCGAGCCTAAGGATCTTATAAGCATCCTCGAGCTTCCTCTCTATATCGCTCCTCCTCTTGAGATCCGGTATCAGTGACTGGCACTCCCTGACTAACTGGTCCCTCTTCATCTTCAGAGCTTCCACTCCCGACTTGAGGAGCCTTGTCCTCTCCCTAAGCCTTATCAAAAACCCCTTTGTGGGGAGTACCCTCCCCACGGATCTGAAGCTCATGAGATCACCTTTCCACTAGGAGCCTCCTCCTCGGGTGGTACTTGCTTATGGTCTTCTCACTTATCCTAGTGAGCTCGGACTCCGGGAGGATTGATAGTATGTCCCATGCTATGTTGAGCGTCTCCTCTATAGTTCTCCTCTCCTTGAAACCCTGGGAAACGAATTCTCTCTCAAACCTCCTGGCAAATTCCAAGTACAGCCTCTCCCTCTGGCTGAGCCCAGCCTCTCCAACTATCTGGACGAGCTCTCTAGCCTTGGTTCCCTGGCTATATGCAGCATAAAGTTGATCAGATACTTCCTTGTGATCCTCTCTAGTCTTCCCAGGTCCTATCCCATCCTTCATCAACCTGCTGAGGCTGGGCAGCACGTTGATAGGTGGATATATCCCCCTGTTATGCAGATCGAGATCCAAGAATATCTGCCCTTCAGTTATGTAACCCGTGAGATCTGGGATCGGGTGAGTCAAATCCCCTCCGGGCATCGTGAGTATCGGCATGAATGTTATCGAACCTGGTCTACCGATGATCCTACCAGCCCTCTCGTATATGCTAGCTAGATCGCTGTACATGTATCCCGGATACCCCTTCCTGCTCGGGACCTCTTCTCTAGCTGAGCTGAGTTCTCGTAAAGCTTCGCAGTAATTTGTCATATCATCGATTATTACTAGGACATCCATCCCTAGATCAAATGCTAGATACTCAGCTACCGTTAGGGCAACTCTAGGTGTAGTTATCCTCTCAATAACAGGATCGTTTGCAAGATTTAGAAAGAGAACAGACCTACTTAAGGCCCCAAATTCCTCAAATTGTCTCCTGAAGAAGAGAACATCGTCATACTTGAGTCCCACGGCGGCGAATACTATGGAGAATTTCTCCTCCCTCCCGAGGACGACGGCTTGTCTCGCTATCTGAGCAGCGACTTCATTGTGCGGGAGCCCTGATTCCGAGAATATAGGCAACTTCTGACCCCTTATCAAACTGAGCATACCATCTATTGCGCTTATCCCTGTCTCTATGAACTCATCGGGGTAATCCCTCTTCACAGGGTTTATCGGTGCCCCGTTTATGTCCCTGAAATCCTCCGCCCTTATTTGGGGGCCTCCATCGATGGGCTCACCCGCCCCATTGAAGACCCTGCCGAGGACTTCATCGGATACAGGTATCTTGAGAGTCGATCCAGTGAACTTGACTATCGCATTAGTATCTAGCCCCTCGGTATCCCCTAGTATCTGTATGACGACTTTATCCCTCCCGGCCTCTAGTACCTGGCCGAGCCACTCCCTCCCGTCCTCGGAGTATATCCTGACCACTTCCTCGTAAGCTACGCCCGGAACCCCCCTCATTATGACGAGGGGGCCCTTAACTTGATCTATACCTCTGAAAGCGAGTCCTTTGATAGACATCTACCTCACCTCCGCCAACAGGGATGATATCTCCGCCTCGAGCTGGGAGATAGCATCCCTCACAGCTGCCTCAAACTCCTCCTCAGGTACGAACTTGAGCCTCCTCAAGAGCCCGAGGGATCTCATCTCAGCTATCTTAGACATCGGGACGCCCGCCTCTATTAGAGGCTTAGCTCTATCATAGAACTCGAGTAATGTCTTGAGGAGGATCGCTTGCTTCTTGGGGGAACAGTAAGTATCGACCTCATGGTACGCACTCTGAACTAAGAATCCCTCCTTTATGAGCTCAGCGGACAGGAGAACGAGTCTGTTCTCGTCGGAAAGGGCTGCCTCACCCACTACTCTGGCGACTTCCTCTAAACCAGATGCTGCTTGCAGTAAGGACATAGCTCTCTCCCTGTATTCGATCATATCGTGACCTGTCGCATTTATCCACCAGTTCCTCAAGGCAGGAGCATATTTTGAGAAGCTTCTAAGCCAATTTATCGATGGGAAGTGCCTCTTAAATGCGAGATCTTTATCGAGAGCCCAGAAAGCGCCTACATATCTCATCGTGTGCTGAGTCACTGGCTCATTGAGGTCGCCTCCGGAGGGACTGACAGCACCGATTATAGCTATAGAACCTATCTCATCCCTATTCCCGATTACCTTAACTCTCCCAGCCCTCTCATAGAAGGAAGCTATGAAGTCCGGCAGATAGGCAGGGAACCCCTTCTCGGATGGTATCTCCTCCAATCTGGAGCTCAACTCCCTCAGGGCTTCGGCCCATCTCGAAGTAGAATCAGCTGTCAGCACTACGTGAAGTCCCATATCCCTATAGTACTCAGCGTACGTGACCCCCATGAATATACTAGCCTCTCTCGCGGGCACCGGCATATTGCTAGTATTAGCTATGAGGATACTCCTCTCCAATAATGGCCTCCCCGTCTTGGGATCCACTAACTTCGGGAATGTATGGAGAAGGTCTGTCATCTCATTACCCCTCTCCCCGCATCCGACGTAGACGACTACATCAGCATCAGCCCACTTCGATATCTGATGTAAAGTGACAGTTTTCCCGGTCCCGAAGCCTCCCGGAACGGCGGAGGTCCCTCCCTTGACTATCGGGAAGAACGTATCTATGACCCTCTGACCAGTGATCAAGAGTTCGCTAGGGTCTAATTTCTCTTTGAATGGTCTTGGGTTTCTCACAGGCCATTTTTGATACATCTTAAGCTCCTCTTTTCCTCCAATATGCTCTATTAGGGCGATCCCTTCCTCTATTGTGTAATCTCCCTCCGGATAAATCTCCAAGACTCTAGCCCTCGGAATATTGGGCGGGAGCATTATCTTATGGTCTATCGGTCCCTCCTTGACCTTCCCGAGGACATCCCCTTGGTGAATTAAATCGCCCCGCTTCACCTGAGGTACCCAGTGCCACTTCCTATCTCTGGGTAGTGTCGGGGATTTGATCCCCCTGACTATGAAAGGACCTCCTGCTTTCCCAGCGATTACCTCTAATGGTCTACCGAGTCCATCTAGCACCTGCCCCAGCAACCCAGGCCCTAGCTCAGCTGAAAGCGGCTCTCCAGTCCTCTCAACAGGCTCTCCTGCTTTAACACCGCCCGTAGGTTCATATACTTGTATGATAGCTCTATCCCCCTCTATCCTCACGATCTCCCCTATCAGTCTCTCCTCCCCGACGTAAACGACCTCTCTTATTTTCGAGCCCCTCATCCCCTCAGCTATAACGACGGGCCCCTTCACATGGACTATGACGCCCCTCTCAACATAAGCTTGCTCTAACATCTAAATCCCCCCGAAGATCCTCTCAATTATATAAGGCATCTTCCTCTCTAGATAGCCTCTCAGCCTGCCATCGAAGGTATTGTAATACCTCCTCTCATCTCTAGAATCCCTCAGGATTACCCCACCTATTATCGGCAGGCTCCTAGGATCGACTTTAACATTCGCACCTAGCTCCCTAGCTATCTCCTCTAGAAGCTCTCTATCCTTCTCCCTCCCGATCAAGTAAATCTCTCCCCCTCCTAGAGCCTTTATGCCTTCTAGACAGTAATCCCTCAGGATCTCACGATAGTCCCAGTTAGGATCCTCACCATCAGCTATAGATTGGAGTCTTTCCTGCAATAACCTAATTAGATCATCGATAATTTCCTTCTTCACTCTTAAAATCCTTTGATTTGCTTCTACTTCAGCAGCACTCTTTCTCCTAGCGATCTCTTCCCTCATCTCCCTCTCAGCTCTCTCCCTCCTAGCTCTCACTATCTGCTCAGCTTCTCTCTTAGCTGACTCCACTATCTCCCTCGCTCTCCTCCGGGCTTCCCCTAGTATGGCCCCGGCTCTATCTTCCGCTACCTTCAGGATAGCTCTAACGATAGCTTGAGAATCCGCGACTTCAGTGACTTCACTCACCGTATATCACCTCCCTCAATATCTCATCTAAGACCTCTCTCATCCTCTCCATAGCTCTCTTCCTCAATTCCTCAGATCTCTTATTGGCCTCGTTGAGGAGCCTCTCCTCATCCCTCGTTATCTCCTCCAATAAGGTGAGTTCTATGGGCATCTTCCTCGCTTCCTCTATTATCCTCTTTGCTTCCTCCTCTGCGCTCTCTATTATCCTCTTTGCTTCCTCCTGAGCGCTTTCTATTATCCTAGAGGCTTCTCTCTCAGCCTCCATTATTAATTCAACTAATCTGGGCATGATATCACCCTAGAACCTCAATTCCTCACTTCCAAGGGCTCTTGCCAATAAAGAGGATAGTTCCCTCAATCTAACCCCTCTAGATCCCTCCATATCCGGGACAATAGCAAAAATAGGTTTATTTTTACCTCTCCTTAAGAGATCTTCTCTATAATCACTTATTTCCTCTGCGACCCTTTCATTTACGAAGACCATATGAGGCAGATCGTTTTCGTTCTCCCTGAAGAACTTAATTAGGGAACTCCTCCCCTTCAGGACCTTGCTAGAAATTCCTATCATCTCGAATGCGAGAGCGAGGATCTCGTCATCAGTTACGGCGATTGGGGAACTGGCTATACTTCCCCTTTCACTCATGCAGCCACCTCACCAAAAGTGGGGGAAAAGAATATAAAACTGAGTCCCTCACTATAATGCAGCGGGGGTGGCCGAGCCGGGACAAAGGCGGCGGACTTAAGATCCGCTCCCTTAGGGGTCCGTGGGTTCAAATCCCACCCCCCGCATATCCTTAAGGGAAATCTTATTGTGTTCCCTCAAGCCGATTCATTGATGAGATAACTAGATGGGATCCTCGCACTATCTCAATGGAGAGTAATTGTAAAAGAGCACCAGATCTATGGGCGGGTGTTTCATCGTTGCTCGAGAGGGAGGTCAAGCTGAGGGTGAGTCATTCAGAATTCTTGAGATCTTTAGAGTCTTTAGGGTTGAATTATGAGATAATTAGTAGCGATTTCCAGGAAGATATTTACTTAGATTTCGATGACTGTAGGCTCATGTTGAGCGATGTCGCCCTCAGGATAAGGATAGCGGGGGGAAGCGTCTCAATCACTTACAAGGGTCCTAGGTCTATCGTGAACGGAGAGAAACTGAGGGAGGAAATAGAAGGGTTTTTAGGCAGTGATACATGCGATTCTATATTAAAGGTCCTCGGTATTTCACTTAAGTGCCCTAGTGAGTTAGAGAAGGTGATAGAATATCTTAAGGAGTACGGGATCACTGAGAAACTCCGCGTCAGGAAGTTGAGGAGGGAGCTGAGGGTTAATGGGGTCTCGGGGAGAGTATATTTGGATGTTGTAGAGGGATTGGGGGAGTTCGTAGAAGTGGAGGGGGAAGGGGCTATAGATCTCATCAGGAGATTGAATATGACCTGTAGGATAGTTACTCCGAGTTATGCCGATATTTTACATGCTATTGAGCATTGAAGTTACACCTGACCTTTCGAGTAGATCTATTGAGCTTTTCTCAGCTTCTTCATATATCTTCTCCTCCTCCTTGATCCTGAAACTCCCATCATAGAGCAAGATCTTCCCCTTGACTAGGACGTATTTCACGTCAGTCGATTTAGCTGAGTACACTAAATGGGATATCACTGAGTGTAACGGGTTCCACCAAGGGACCTTGGTGTTCAGGAGCACTATATCCGCTTCATAACCCTCCACTATCCTCCCTATCTTCCAAGGCAAGTACTCAGCTGGTATCCTAGTTGCCATATCTAGGATCAACTGAGCAGGCATCACAGTGGGATCCATTTTCCTAACTTTCTGTATTATTGAGGCTGTTTTCATCGTCTCAAACATATCTAAGGAGTTATTGCTAGCGGCTCCATCCGTCCCTAGGGATACTCTAACCCCTCTCTCTATCATCTCAGGCACTGGCGCGATCCCTGAGGAGAGCTTGAGGTTACTTACGGGATTGTGTGAGATCAGAGACCCTGATCTAGCTATTATATGGAGATCCTCACTATCTGGCCATACAAGATGGGCTAGAACAGTCCTCTTACCTAGAATACCTGCTTCCTCGATGAGCTTGACTGGACTCTTTCCATACTTCCCCTTAATCTCCTTGACTTCGCCCTCAGTCTCCGATACGTGCATCTGGATCCACGCCCCTGCCCTACTAGCTATCTCAATTAAGTTAGATTGCGAGACAGTGTAAGGGGCGTGTGGTCCGTAGCAGGGCAGGATTAAGGGGTCATTCATCCATCTACTCACGAAAGAATCCGCTATTTTGAGGCATTCTTCGAAATTTTTACATTCAGGAGTTCCAAAATCTATTATAGCTGATGCTAGCACACCTCTGACCCCAAATTCCCTGAAAACTTCTGCTATGACATCCTCGAAGAAGTACATATCGAATATCGTCGTGGTCCCCGTCCTCACGGATTCCAAGATCCCAAGCTCAGTGCCAGCTCTTATATGATGGGGCCTTAAGTTAGCCTCCATCGGCCATATCTTCTCACTGAGCCAGGGGAAGAGGGGGATGTCGTCAGCCACACCTCTGAATAGTGTCATAGGTATATGAGTGTGCGTATTTATGAGCCCAGGGATCGCAACGAGGTCCCTTCCATCTATGACCTCATCAGCTGATTCATGCAAATCCCCGATCTTCTCAATTACTCCTTCCTTAATCAAGATATCCTTGTCCCTCAAGATCCTCCTATCATCGTCTTGGGTCACTAAGAACTTCAGCCTCTTGATGAGTATCTCCATACGATCCCCTATGATCACACAAAAACTATTAAATAGAGCTTTCGATGTGACTCGTGATAATAATGAGGAGAGCTGCTCTCGCACTGATATTGCTCATCTTAATCCCTTACTTTCAAATAGCTGTCGCGGAAGGGAGGGGCATCTACACATACATTTATACTGTCAGGGAGACCGGATGGATCGATATACTCACTAGATTCGAGTCTAACTCATCGGGAAGCAGTTGGGTGCTAGTCCCGAAGTTCCAGAACTACTCCCTTAAAGTGGTCTCAGGCTCGATAAAGAGTGAGAAGATAATAGAGAACACGAGTTATTACTTCTATTCAAATTACACATTCTCATATTCCCCAGGGACCACTATCGAGATTAATTGGAGCTATAGGTTCGGAGCCTTAATAGTCGAACCTAATGGCGCGTTCTTCTCGACACAAATAGGGTTCAATCGGATGGATGATGCTCTAATTCTCGTTAAATTACCTAAAATGTACTCAATAAAGGGAGTGGAGCCCTCTGGTTATGCTATCGAGAGCGAGGGAGATTACAATGTCGTGAAGTATTACTTAAGTGGCATGAGGAACAACACGCTCAGAGTCCTGATATCCTTCGAGACGGGAAAGGCTGAGATGGAGGAGATGAAAGTTGGGAAGCTAACAATAGTTTACCCAGCTAGATATCAAGATTTCGCGAGAAATGTAACAAAATATTACGAGAAATCTTTGAAAATGATCCAAGATATAACTTCTCTGAGGGAGGAGATACCGATAAAGGTTAGCCTATTCGTCCCGGAGAAGATGGAGGACATAACGACGCAAGGCTACACTGGACCTCGCTATACATCGGACGTGATAACTCAGGGAGAGGTGAATCTCAATATGATGCTCGCTAGGATGCCGGAGTATGAGCTCCCTCTCACGTTGATACACGAGCTCCTCCATCAATACATGCAAGCTGCGGGCTTGGGCGTGGAGTTGAGGTGGTTCCATGAAGGGTTAGCGCAGTACCTCAGCTTCTTGATAGTGAGGGAGATGGGGATGAACCCTCCAGAGGAACCGGATAACGATACTGTGAAGCAGATAATGGCTTACACGGGAGGGGATTTCAGCTTCTTGCTCGATTGGAGAGGGGGAGGATTGCCAGGGGATCCCTCCCTCTACTACTCCGCTAGCTTGATAATAGCTAAAGATCTAGCTAAGAGGTACGGGGATGATATCTATAAGAAGCTATTCTCCGAGATGAGGAAGGATAAAGCGACGGTCAATTCGCCCGAGGATCTCCTGAAATATCTGAACAAAGCAACCGGAGAAAATGTCTCAGATTTCTTCAGATCTTATGGCATAATCATCTCCGAGAGCGCTAAAAGGTCCTCCCTCGTGAGGACAGCTTGGAGTTATGTGAAGCAGACATCCTGGTTCAACCCACTCGCAGGAGTCGCTGCCAAAGTCCTTGAGGAGGGATCTGAAGATAACGCTATTCTAGCGATTTACTTGACCATATTGGGAGTCCTATCCGAGGCCTTGGGATTAGCGCTTATAATAGCGACTCTCCTATCAATTAAAAAAGGAGTTAGAAGATCTTCCCGAGGCTCTCGAGTTGAAGTAGGAGGTTCCACTTCTCAGTGATCCTCTTCTCCAACTCCTCAATATCCTCATCCTTTAATGATTCAAATCTCCCCTGCATACTGAGGAAGTCCCTAATAGGCCTCTTCCTAGGCTTTACAGTTATCCTCAGCTTCCCATTCTCTATCTCATAAAGAGGCCAGAAGTATGTATCTACAGCGAGTTTCCCAAGCTCGGCTGTCTTCTCGACTGGGAAATCCCATCCAGGGGGGCATGGAGAGAGTATGTGAATGTACTTGAATCCCCTCATCTTCTTAGCTTTCTCTAACTTATTCGCGAGGTCAAATGGGTAGCCGACGCTCGCAGTAGCGACGTAGGGCACCCCATGGGCAGCGACTATCATAGGCATGTCCTTAGGCATCTCCCTCTTACCCGTGGGCGTAGTCTTCGTCACAGCTCCCTTGGGCGTAGCTCCGGATCTCTGTATTCCCGTATTCATGTAGGCCTCATTATCGTAACAGATGTAAATTATGTCCTCCCCCCTCTCGGCCGCCCCGGATAGGGCTTGTATCCCTATATCTACTGTGCCCCCATCGCCAGCCCAGACTACCACGTTCACATCCTTCCCTTGGAATTTATAAGCTCTGTAAACTCCTGATGCTGCTGCAGCAGCTGCCGCGAAAGCGAAGTTGAGGACGGGGGCTGATATCGCGCTCCTAGGGTATGGCGATTGTATTATGCTGAAGCAGCATGCTGGGACTACATACACAGTATTAGGCCCCAGGACCCTTGAGGCTATCCTGAAAGCTATAGCAGCTCCACATCCAGGGCATGCAGCTGAACCTGGGAGGTAAGAGCTACTCCTCTTCCTGAGATCATGTATCGTGAGGCTCATATCATCACCTCCTCAGTCAACTCGATCCTCTGATACTCCGGTTTCAGTTTATACCAGTAATAAGGCTTCTTCACTCTCCCAGAAGCTATCCTGCTCACTGCATCCTTGAACATTGCGATCACATCATTATAAGTGAGATCCCTACCTCCAAGACCACTCACGTAATTCACTATAGGGGGAGCCCCGCTCACGTCGTAGAGAGAGGATCTGACTTCAGTACCAATGGGCCCGCCTGAACTGAAGGATATGCTCCTATCTATCACTACAACTCCCTTCCTACCCTGCAGGCTCTCCCTGATATCGCGGTGCGGGAATGGTCTGAATGATCTCAACTTAAGAAGACCGACGCTTATCCCCTCGTCTCTCATAATATCTACTGCAACTTCAGCCTCGGAGGCTAGTGTTGCCGAAGTCAATATCACATAATCAGCATCGCTCATCCTGTACTTCATGACAGCAGCTCCATGATACCTTCCGAACTTCTCGCGGAATTCCTCAGCTACTTCTCCAATCACATCGAGCGCCCTTCTCATCGAGAGATCAATTGACCACCTCATCTCCTGATATTCCTCATCAGGGAGAACTAAACTCCCGAAGCTAATAGGATCAGATGGATCTAAGGTCCAAGCCGGTCTGAAGGGAGGGAGGAACTCATCGACATCCTCCTGCCTGGGCACGTTAACTGGCATGAAAGTATGGCTCAGCACGAATGCATCTAAGCATACCATGAAGGGGAGCATCACATCCGGATGCTCCGCTACTTTGTACATCATTAGTATTGTATCTAGAACCTCTTGATTCGAAGAGACGTATATCTGCATCCATCCCGTGTCCCTCTGGGACATGGAGTCTTGGTGATCCACGTGTATGTTCCAAGGGGGTCCTAGTGCTCTGTTTACCACAGCCATACCTACCGGCGCCCTAGAGCCAGCAGCCCAGTGGAGCACTTCCGACATGTATACAAGACCTTGGCTTGATGTGGCTGTGAAAGTCCTAGCGCCTGCTGCAGCAGCTCCTATGACAGCTGCCATCGCGCTGTGCTCACTCTCGACCCTTATGTATTCAGCGTCCATGTAACCTGATTCTATGAAGGATGCGAGATATTCGACAACGGTTGTTTGGGGGGTTATCGGATAGGCAGCAACTACATTTACTCTAGCTAACTTTGCTGCTAGAGCTGCAGCATGATTACCAGTTATTATGCTCCATTCACCTTCAACCATACTCCCTCACCATCTCTATTGCTTTAGCTGGACAAACATCAGCGCAAACACCACAGCCCTTGCAGTAAGAGAGATCTATCATTGGAAAGCCGTTCTCTCCCTCAAAAATGACTTCCTCGGGACAATATAACCAACAGAGCCAACATTTAATGCATTTACTTTCATTTATAATAGGTCTCTCAACTCTCCATAGACCCGTTTCACCGGAGGATCCCTTTCTAGGCTTCGATATTGGGAGCACTATGGGAACGTCTAGCCCCATCTGATGCACCAATAGATAATCGGACAATCAAGTAAATAAATTTAATCATCTATATTCGATAAAACAAAATGAGGAGTAGGGGGATCAGTAAGCCCCCGTACCACTCCTAGCCGGTCTCCTCTCAACTACTTCCTCTTTCACTATCAGTTTCCTATTCTCGAATTGTAGCTGAAGGGTCTCGCCTGCCAGGGCCCCCGGTTTGACGCTCACCTCTATCGGGTGCTCATCCCTCATCGGGTAGTAGATCTTCCAAACATTCGCCCTCAGGCCGGGTCTCTTCTCATCTAGGAACTCGAGGATTCGATCAGTCATTGGGACACCAACTCTCCTAGCCGCCATACCTGTCACCTCGCATAGTGCTGTAATGCACTCAGCTAACTCTTACGGAAGTCACTATATAAAAACGTTGATCCCGTTAGTACTGACGCAATTAACGTCGAGCTTAGATGGGGATTGGGATACTCCACCTCTAGTTATCCCGAGAATGAGAAATTATTCGAGGGTTTCCCGAAAAAATATCGAAAAGGATTTATTAACGTCCCTCTAATTGTGACTATGAGCACAGTGCCCTTCTCCTTCCTCGCGCTGAGGGACTCTTACGAGGAGTCTAAATACGTTGTAGTAGCGGTACCTTATGACTCAACGGAGAGTTGGGCTAGGGGGACGAGATTCGGACCCATGGCGATAATTGAAGCGTCTAGGTACATGGATCCTTATGATATCGAGCTCAAAAGGTTCGTGAATGAGATGGGGATCCATACTATTTTCGAGCTCCCGGTCCTCGGGAAACCCGTTAGTTCTATGATAGAGATCGTAGAGACCACTGTCAGGAGGTTGAGAGGAGATGGGAAGATACCCGTGCTTCTGGGCGGGGAGCATACGATATCCTTCCCCGCTTTAAGAGCATTGAGCCATGAGGTCGATTCTATCGTAATATTAGATGCCCATCCCGATTTCTATGATGAATATGAGGGAAATAGGGTCTCTCACGCTACGGTATGCAAGAGGATGAGCGAACTCGTAGGAGATATCATACTGATAGGAGTGAGAACGATGGATCTAGATGAAGTCAAAAATATTAATGAAACTAATTCTATTAGTATATTATTTTCCGAAGAAATAGAGAAAGGCTTGGAAATTCTGAATAGAATAGAGGGGAAGAGGGTCTACCTGAGCGTCGATATCGACGTATTAGATCCCCCTCAAGTCCCTTGCATCGGTAACCCGGAACCCGGAGGGCTCAGCTACAAGCAGGTCTTAGAGGTGATGAGGAGAGTAATGGAGTTGAGTGATGTGAGGTGCATGGATTTCGTCGAGTTCGCTCCATGTCCAGGGATGAGATCAGACTCTTTCTTAGTTGCTAGGCTTGTCCAGAAGGCCATAGGATATCACTCCCTTTACTCTTGGTATGATGAGCTCTGAGACAGCCCCTATGAATAGTATCTCAACCCACGCTTTCAAGAGGATACCGTATACGATAGCATCGGTCAACCAGTTCGATATCTGAGGGGCGAAGATAGGTATCCACAATTTGAATGTAGCCCATGTGAAGAGGCTCTCAGGCACATATCCTAATGCCAAGGCTATGATAGGCCTCCTAATCCTTTTGGCTAGGATACCTGTGAAGAGACCTGTCATCGCCTTTCCAGGGAATATCAAGGATCCGATGAGAGGCCCCAGGCCTCCCATGAGTCCGAACCTGATGAAAGGCACTATTGAGATGAGTAGACCGACTAACGTGGCCCAGAGGGGGCCGAGTACATAAGCTCCGATGACAGTGGCAATATGCGACATATCTACCGCTATTTGAGGGTGTATATTACCTAAAAACATCGATATAATTGCTAAAATATTTCCTAAAGCCCCGAGTATTGCTGAAATAGAGACATATCTCACGTGAGTCATGAGGACCCCGGGACCTAAATATTTCAAAAATAAAAAGTTTTCTTTTATGCAATTATCTGATGAGCTCTAGCTCCTCTATCATCGTCCTCACTAATTCCCTCAACCCTCTACCATCCAATGCTGAAACTGGTATAAGTGGCACATCTCTGCCAACTATATCAATTATCAATTTCTCCTTCCTCTCTATATCGGAGTCGCTCACGAGATCCGCCTTATTCGCTGCTATTATCATGCTCTCCTCTCCCTTACCCAACTCCCTCAGTATCCTCAGATCTTCTTTCAATTTTATTTTCAATAACTCGTCTTTATCAGATATATCTAAAACTAAAATTTGCTTATCTGAGTATTTAATGTCAAGAAGATTGAGTTTAAATGAAGCAATTAACTTAGGATCTAGGTCTATCACGAAGCCTATTGTGTCAACTATGTATATCTTTTCCCCCTTGATCCCGGCGTATTTACTCGATAAAGTAGTGAAAGGTTTGTCACTCACTGGCTTATTGAACCCTGTGAGCGCATTGAAGATACTGGTCTTTCCAGCGTTATAATAACCCGTGAGGACCGCTATTTTGGCCCCATCATCTATCCTCTTCAGGATTTCCAACTCCTTTTGCTTACTCAACTTCTCTATCTTATCATTCAATATCTTGATCCTCTTCTGCATAGCCCTTATCTGTCTATGATACGCATACTCCCCTCCCCCCTTGAAACCAGCTCTCATTCGCTTGTATTTTATCGAAGCTGAGAGCTTAACGTATGGGAAATGCTTCTTGAGAGATGCTAACTCTATCTGTAGCTTAGATAAGATATCACTAGCTGCTTCTCTGAATATCATGAGAGTTACATCGTATCTATCGAGTACCTCAACCCCAAGCGCTCTCTCGAGGTTCCATTTCTGTTTACTCGTTATGTTATTGTATAGGACGAACACATCAGGATCCAACTTCCTCACTTTCTCCTTTATTTCATTTATTTTCCCCTTCCCGAAGACGAAATCTACGGATTCTCTCTCCCTCACTTGAACTATCCTCTCTACGATCCTATAGCCTAGAGCATCGAGCAAGGATTCGAGCTCCCCCATCTTTATCTTGTAGAGATGGTGATCATGGACGTCTGTCTTCACCATCCCCGTTATAGCCTTGAGCATCCCACCTTCCGCGTGAGCCTCATGATAAAGATATTTAACGATTACTCCTGATGAAGGGATTCCTAGGGATCTCAGTGAGTTCCCTCGGTCCCTTCACAGTAGCATCTATTATCATCTTCCCTTGGGGTAGCCTCAAGATCCTCCTCTCCCCATCTAAATATATCTCCCTCAGATTACTGTGATCTAAGGATGAGCCCCTCGCACCGCTTATCATCTTATAATCGTCAGGTATATGCGCCCTCTGAATAACGGCCCTCATCAACTCAATGTAATTCGTGACATCGACGTCCTCATCAACTATTATCACTCTCTTCAAGCTTTTATGAGCAGATATTGCCATAAGACCCGCTAGAACTGGTTGATCTTCATAAGCCTTCCTTATAGAGATCGCGACTTCCACCCAACCAGCTCCAGCAGGTGTCATAGCTACATCTACAACTTCAGCGACTTCAGATACTCTCTCCTCGATAAGTGGCTCAACGGGAAGACCCATCAAGAGTTGATGTTCCATCCCAGCTGGGAGAATCGCCTGATATATTGGGTTCTCCCTCATATAAATGGAATCTACTGTGAGAACGGGCTGCATCCTCACTATATCCTTCCCTAGTATCTCGTAAAATGGTCCCTCGGGCGCGAGTTCACCGGGCTTTATCCTCCCACAAATGACTAATTCCGCTTTCGAAGGTGCCCAAGCATCCAAATCCTCGCATTTAGATATTTCCAATGGTTCTCCTGATATCCCACTAGCTAATGAGAGCTTATCCTTATCCTCAGCTGGTACAGCAGATGCTATCAACACTTCTACGGGATTTCCTATGGAGACAGCTACCTCTAGATCCTTTCCAGATCTCGAATATTTCTCAATGGTCCTACTGAGCTTTCTCCCCTCTACAGCTCTTAAAACGAGTTTATTCTCTGAAATAGGGAGCATCCTATGATAAGAAGACGAGAACCCCCCCTCATCCTTGAAGATAACGATAGACGCTGTCATGTAGGGGCCCGGTTCCCCAATGTAATGCCTCAGTATCGGGAGGTCTCTCAAGCTCAATCCGACCCTCTTCCACTCAGGGTGAGATTCTACTAGCCTCCCCCCAGAGTCTCTTAGAGATTCCCTTATCCTCTTCTTCAGCTCGTTTATTGATTTCAATCCCATAGAAGCTGCCAAAACATCTCTGGAGGTAGCGAAACCTCCGAAGATCTTGAAGACAGATTCTCTCCCATCGGCTAACACTGGTCTCTCGAATAATAGGGCCTTTTTGCCATCGTACTTGATCAAGTAGGACGCTACTTCGTATTCAACGGAGACAGGATCCTCTATTATCTCTAATAAGCCCCTATCGAGGAGATTACCGATAGCTTCCCTAAGCTCCAGATAGATCCCCCAAAGTAATATTAAGTTAGCTTCACAGATGCACTTAATTATTGATCCCTTGTATAGCGGAGAGGTGGTGTAGCATGTGGAAATTCAACGCGAAGACCCATTACATAGCTGAGCTCAAGGATCTAGATGATGGGGAGCACGTCAAGTTAGCTGGATGGATACAGAGGAAGAGTGAGCTCGGAGGGATAATCTTCATAAGGATGAGGGATGCTACTGGCTCTGTCCAGGTAGTGCTGAGGGAGGGTAACTTATCTGAGCAAGAGATGATAGCTGCTAGAGGAGCTGGTATAGAAGCCTCTGTAATCGTGGAGGGGAGCCTCAGGAGGGACCCCAGAGCCCCGGGGGGGATAGAGGTAGTAGCATCGAAGTTCATTCCCGTTGGAAATTCAAAAGATTTTCCAATAAAACCAGGAGTTGGTGAAGAATTTTTATTAGATAACAGACATCTATACATAAGGAGCACGAGGATGAGGAACGCTCTCCTAATAAGGATGGAAGTGATGAGAGCTGTCGAGGAGTGGTTCATCAAAAATGGGTTCATAAGAGTCGAAGCTCCGACATTCGTTAGTGCAGCTGTAGAGGGGGGAGCTACACTATTCGAGGTACCTTACTTCGGGAAGAAAGCTTATCTCACTCAAAGCTCCCAATTCTATCTAGAGGCCGCTATATTCTCATTCGAAAATGTTTACACAATACAGCCCAGCTTCAGAGCTGAGAAGTCCAGGACGAGGAGACACTTGACTGAGTTCTGGCACGCTGAAGCTGAGATGGCTTGGGCAGACCTCAACGGTATGATGGATGTCGTGGAATCCCTAGTAAAGTACGTAGTGGAAAAAGTAGTGGAGAGGGCTTCAGATAAATTAGAAGCCTTGGGGAGGAGGATAGAAACTATTGAAGGGAGATTCCCTAGGATAACGTATGATGAAGCATTAGAGTTAGCTAAGAGGAAGGGAGCTGAGATAGAGTGGGGAGAAGATTTCGGTACGGAAGTTGAGAGGCTCATATCTCTAGAATTCGACTTGCCTGTCTTTGTCACACATTATCCGAAGAAAGCCAAGGCATTTTACCACAAACAAGATCCAAAGAGACCTGAGGTCGTCTTATGCGCTGACCTCCTTGCTCCTGAAGGGATAGGTGAGATCGTCGGAGGGGGGCAGAGGATAGAGAGCGAGGATGAGTTGATATCTAGGATAATTGAGGAAGGTCTAAACCCTGAGGATTATAAGTGGTACATAGACCTCAGGAGATATGGGAGCGTCCCGCACTCAGGGTTCGGCTTGGGTATAGAGAGGACTATCAGATGGATCGCGGGTCTGCCTCATATAAGGGATGCAATCCCTTTCCCGAGGACGCCCGTGAGACTTTACCCCTGATCCTCTAATTTCGTCTCCCTCTCACGGGTGAAGGGGGTGTTGAGGACTTCCCTGAATTTCCTCGCTTTCGCTTCACCTATTAAGCTCTTCAGCTTAGGGAAGTCAGCATTGAATATCTCCTTGAGGTTTTTGAACTCGCTCATTAATTTCTCAGCAGATTTCGGGCCTATCGATGGGAAACTGAGGAGAACGGAATAAGCTTCCTCGAAACCCCTCACTTTCCTCCTCTTCCTAACTGGTATTATAGACGGCTTATCCCCCTCGACTTTCTTAGCTAAATATGTTAAGAGGTAAGCGGTATCCTCATAATCATTGACATGGATGACTGAGACACCTTCTAGCGATAGGCGTGCTAGAGCTCCGAGGTAATGGAACCTCCCCCTTCCATCAAGTCTATATGAACCCTCTATGAGTAGTAAGATCCTGCTGCAACATCTAAACATCTCCTCAACTTGATCGAAGAGCCTCCCATCATATATAGATCTTAAGAAGTCCTCTAATGTCTTCCTTTCAACGCAAACATCCGTCCCTATTAGATAATCAGCTACTTCTATCCTCTTCCTCTCGACTAGCATCCCGTTCCTCCTCAGGAGCTTCTCTATACCTTCAGGCTCTCTATCATCCATCACTATCCTCAATTCCACCGACCCCCAACCAGAGTTCCTCTATCTCTCTCATGAGTGAATGGATCTCACTTGAATAGTTGACGGGCTCTATCTCGTCCAAGACCATCCTCACGAGCCCACCCTCCGTGTAAGTAGCCTTCCCCCTGACGATCACCTCTCTCCCCAATATCTCAGTCGAGAGAGCATCGATCGGTATCGAGTGGAAGGGTTGGCCTAGCTCATCTGCCCTCCTTATCACGTCCTCAGTGCTCATCCCGAGGAGCCTCTCCGCATTCCTCCCAAAGACCATCACTTTAGCTACTCCAGTCCCATCATCGAGCGTTAGGCTGAAGTAGAGGAGAGGGATAGCCCCCTCTACAGGACCGCAATTCGGACAGTTATAAGCTCCGTATTCATAACTGACTCTAGTCCCGCAAAGCGGGCAGTGCCAGGAGACCTTAGCTTCCTCAGAGATCCCTATAATCGTTCCCCTGAATTCCCTGAAGCCATCGGAGGACTCCCCTATCGGGACCCTCTTATATTTGAAGGATTTCGCGATCTTCTCTATGTTCTCAATCTTCCTATCAAATATCTCGATGATCTCAAGGTTCCCAGACTTACTTAGCGAGAGTATATCGTCATATCTCCTGAATATAGGACCTACTTTCATTACGAATGGCGGCTCAATGCCCCTAAGTAGATCGACCCACTTATCCCAGACTCTCAATATCGCTAACTCTCCATCCATCTCAATTAGAATATCTAAGAACTTCTTTCCAGAGAGTGAAGTTTCTTCTTGGAATTTGTAGAGAACTGTTACTTCTACTGTCTTAATACCCCCTTCTACATATACAGAGCTCCTCAGTGTCGAATGAAGTTCGATAGAATCCTCCCTAGTGATAACTTTGAAGTTCTTGAGCGTCACTAGATTACCTGGCTGGAGGCCCTCGGAGTAAGAAGCTTTATCCCCCCAGAAGAGGACCCTAATCGTACCACCGTCCTCCCCTTGAACTATCGCCGATGCCCTCCTCCCCTTCCTCCCATCTTCCCTCATGAACTCCGATACTGGGAATACCCTCACTACGGTCCCCCTGAAGTCTATCTCCTCCCCCTCCCTCCCGTAAATCTCTTCAGTGTTCACTATTACCTCATTAACAGGTGCCACCCCTCTCGAGATCACTTCTACCTTCGAATCCGAACCTACGTGGATTACGACTCTTCCGCCCCTGCTACCGACTCTAACGTCGCTCAAGAGGATCTCATCACCCTCCCTCAGTTCCCCTCTTTTCACCTCATCTACGAGGCTCTGAGACCATATTATCACATCTACCTGAGCGTGATCGTCTGAGATCCTGAGCTCAGCTCTCTCAGATCTCTCTCCGCTCTTATTAACGTACTCTATTATTCCATATACTTTGGAGATCTTACCCCTGACGGAAGCCTTCCTCATCCCAGGGACCAGCTTATCTAATCTGATCAGGGGCTTCCTTACTGCCTCTGTTGATATCTCGACCCCAAGCTCCATTGCGATGAGGGAAAGGGCCCCATCAGGTTTTATCAAACCGCCCATCTCCTTTATATACTCCTCAACTTTCCTCAAGATCTCATCTAGTCCTACATGAGCGGCATCTGAGATATACTTAGCTCTCCTCATGAACTCCTCATCATAACTCAAGTCCAGCACCCTCAACTTCTATTACCGTTGGTAATCCCACACCACCTTGGACTGTGAACTTAACCGGGAGGAATCTCTTAACGAGCCATATATTACTTTCAGCATGTAGCGTCAGCTTCGATATTCCCACTCTAGATCTCCCCTTAGCTAAAGCGAGATAGGGGATTATCATATCACCCATATGACTATCGAACGCCATACCCGCTCTTATTTCCTCTAAGAGCTTTGAAGCAGCATTCCTACCGACGATCTCACTCGGCTTACCCTTCTCCCCTAGTTCATCGGCCCCTATCCTGGGGTTGGAATCTGTCCAAAGGACTATGCCAGCCCCTGGACCTAAATGCCCGTCCTCAGACCACTCCTCCTCTATCTCAACTCTCAACCCCTCCTTCCTAAGCGTATCGATAGCTGAGGAGGATATCCTCTCCACGACACTCTTCGGAAGCTTGACAGCATGGCATCTCCCTAAGACTCTATCGAACTTCTCCCCTCTCACTTTATCTATCGAGATCAGAGTAGATGGCTCTATATAGAGCTCGACGATACCGCCTCCCCTCGGGTAGTGCCCTCTCCTCACTAACTTTAGCTCAGCTCTCACACCGAGAGGAGCTAGATTCTTGAGGAAGACTTCCGCCATATAATCGATGGGCGGCGCTAATGGGACATCAGTTCCCCCTTTGATCCTCAGAGAGATCTCCTCCTCCGAGCTCATACAAGCTGGTAGTATTGCTTGTATGATCAAGCTTATGCTCCCAGCGGTCCCTATGTCTATCTCAAAGTTACCTCCAGTCATCCTCCTAGGTATGAACCTCAGCTTAGTCGATCCTACCTCATCACCTTCCACAATAGCTCTAGTTATCTTAGCTAAAGCCCTTACAGCGTTCAAATGCTGCGGTCTCAGACCTGGATTTGCCCTCTTAACTCTTATATTGTATATCTCGACTGGTTTCATCGTTACTGATGAGAGGGCTATAGCATACCTCAGGAGGGACCCTCCTCCCTCCCCATAACTCCCGTCTATCTTGATGAATTCCATACATGTGACCCTCTCCGCTCTGCTTTATATAGCGCATTCCTATATCTGCTCATGAGAGGTCGAGTATGGGGATAAGTTACGAGATTTTCTCAATAGGAAGCTCATTCATAGGAATCGCTGGGGCAAATGGGGTAATCTACTGCAATACAATACCACTGAAGAGCAAAAAAGAAGCTGAGAGAGACCTAATTAAAAACTGTAGAACTGCTTGGCCAGATCTCACATTAGAGAGGGGCTCTGTAAATTGTGAGAGAGTAGCAATAAAAATATATAGAATTTTCTCAGGCAAGAATGAAGATACTTCCGATATAATATTAGCAAATCACAATAACAGAAAATTTCAAGAAGTTCTCAATACGATCTCTCTCATCCCCTGGGGTATGTTCACGACCTACGGCGAGATCGCGAGAGTTACAGCTACATCCCCGAGGACCGTTGGACTTTACGCATCTAGGAATCCCTTCCCGCTCATAGTCCCCTGCCATAGAGTAGTTAGGGGGGATATGAGAGTAGGGGGATACAGTTATGGGGATTATTTGAAGGCCCAGCTCCTCATCAAGGAGGGTGTTGAGGTAGACCTCAGTAGAATGAGAGTTAACCCCAATAAGCTTATCAGGGCCTCCGATCTGAAACGGATGAGGGAGGTGCGGAGTCATGTTAACTCAACCTAAACCGGTCTTCGCATCAGATTTCGGGACCTCCTTCTACAAATTCGGTCCTTGGTGGATGATGAAGACAGGTCCTAGCGTAGTGGAGAACAGAGGGTACTTCCCGAAGATATCCAAGGTCTCAGCCGAAGTCAGGGGGATCAGTGTGAAGGAAGTTGTCGTCGGAGACGAGGTCTCAGAGTACTTAGAGTCTAGAGCAGATCTATCCAGGCTATATTACCCGATGAGGAACGGAGTTATAGATAGGGACGATCAGAGGGGATGGAAAGTCGTCAAGGAGCTCGTGAGATATTCATTACTCAAGCACTATCCTGGGAGAGTCGATACTACTGGGATACCCTTCTCAGGCTTCCTCGTCGTAGCAGCTTTAGCTGCGCAAGCTCCAACTTACATGTATGAGAGGCTCTTCGAGATATACCAAGAGGTCAACTCGGAGGAGGGAGGGGGTTTGGTCAGGGCTGTTACGATAATACCCCAGCCCCTAGCTGTTGCTATCGCTGAGAAGGCGGTGACATGCGTAGTAGTGGAGGCTGGTCACGGTAACACGCAAGTGACACCGATAAGCAGGGATGTCATAAGGGCAGCCCTCATACCTCTCAATAGAGGGGGGAGCGATTCGGATAAGATAACTGCTCAGATACTGAAAGATCTGGGCTACTCCGATCTAGCTAGGGAGGAGAAGTTCGTCAGGATCTTCAAGGAGATGGCTGGTTTACTCCCACTCGACCTCAATAAAGCTATTGAGTGGTCCAAGGACCATCCAGGGGCCCTTCAATCAATATTCAGAATCCCTGGAACCACTGTGGAGATCGATATGGGAGAAAAAGCATGGCAGAGGTTCTTGATAGGTGAGTTCTTCTTCAACCCGGGTCATGAGATATTCGAGAGCTATTATTCAAGGGGCTTCACTCCTCCGAAGGATACGCTAATAGGTGGGGAGGTGATCCCGGGGAACGTGACGCTAGCTGAAGCGATCAAACTCTCTATATCGAAGACACCGGTTGAGCTCCAAACATCTATCTCTAGGAGGATAATACTCTCGGGCGGCGCTTTCAATTGGAGTGTCCCGAGGGGTTTAGAAGGAGTAGCGACAGATTCTCCAACTAAATTGAAGCATATGTTGAGATCAATAGGTCTCGATGTCGACCCTAAGATGGTCTCAGACCCTCAATTCAGTGTTTGGAGGGGCTCCATAGTTTACGGGATGGCTGTGAGTGAGAGTATAAGGTGGGATTGGTCGAGGATGGAGGGATGGTATTACTTGAGCTGAGATTCCAAGAGGGACTTGAAGCTCTTAGCACTATCTAAGCTGAAATAGGAGTTATTGAAGAGGACGTAATTAGCCTTCATCATATACTCCCTCAAGTACTCCAGCAGCTTGAGGAGGTCCTCCTCCGAATACTTATAACTGTAAACGATCTTCCTCCCCTTCCTCGATCCGTGGAGCCTGTAATACCTAAAACTCCCGTGAACGGGGACTTCGTATAATGGGTCGACTACATGAGTTATTTCCAAGTCCTCCAAGATCCTCTTGAACTCATCCCTTCTCAACCAACTCTCATCTCTTATCTCCCACCCTATCCTAAGCCCTTCATTTATGGACTCGAAGAAATCCCTCGAGTTCTTGATATTCTCATCAGTCGCTTTGAATGAAGGTGGGCTCTGGAATATCACGAGATCCGAGTTGAGCTCCCTCAGGACTTCCCTGAAGCGATCCCATGCTTCAAGATTCTTACCAGTCGGTTTGAGAGAACCGTAATCATCGTCCTCAGGTACTCCCGTCTTCCTCCAAATGGCGCTCGATGGATCATGCGTGAAGACCATCCATGCTTTAACTGAGAACTCGAAGGATTCGCTCCCGACTTCCTCCCTCCATCTCCTCACAGTCTCTAGTCTCGGCAATTTATAGAAGGTCTCCTGAACCTCCACTAGATCGAATATCTCAGCATATTTCTTCTTAGATATTTGAAAGCCGCAACAACCTACCTTAACGCTCAAACTCATAGCGATCCCTACCATATGATACTTTTAAATCGTACGACTAGCTAAAATACTTTAAAAATCGTGGGATGGTCTTGATAATGCTTTTCCGCTCGTTTCCCCGCTCATCTTTTTAAAATATGAGAGGATAAGATCTTCTGCAGTTACACTACTTTTTTATCGTCCCTCTTATTGGAAAGCCCGATGGAAGAAGTTGAACTCCAATGCAATGAGGGGTTGCTAGTCAGGACTCCCACAACTATTAAAGTGATCTCCGGGGATGCAGAAGTCTGGGGCGTACCTTTCGAAGAGATAAGACTCCCTCAGGAAGCGATGGATCTCTTAGTAACGAGTAAGCATGGGGCAAAATTGCATATTACTGGATCGAATTTTATTAAAATAGATCATCCAATTCCCGAGTGGTGGGATAGCATTTTAAAAGAAATACCAGATAAAACTGTCATGTTTATCGGGAGAGTGGATTCGGGGAAGAGTTCCTCCATACTCTACCTCGCTAATAAGTTACTTCTAGATGGTACTCGAGTTTCCATAATCGATTCCGATATCGGGCAATCGGATCTCGGTCCACCGGGAGTGATATCGTCCTCTAACTTGAGGGATCCGGTCTATCAGATGAAGCTCCTAGATCCGGAGTTCATGTACTTCATAGGGGATAAGAGCCCCAGGGGTCACTTACTCCAAGTTCTAGTAGGCGTATGGGAAGCGTTGAGGAACGTCAAGGAGAAAACAGTCCTCATTAATACTACAGGTTTTATCGATGGTGCTGCAGCGAGGATGCTCAAGAAACTCAAGATGGAACTAGTGCAACCTGATATCGTAGTACTCATCGAGAGATCGGAAGGGGAGCTTAAGCATATAGCACGCAATGTACCTACCGGCGCGAAAGTTGTGACTGTGAGGTCGCCCGTGAGGGATCTTCCAAAGGATAGGGAGTACAGATCCCTATGTAGGAAGGTATTATTCAGGAGGTATCTAGAGGGCGGGAGCAGGAGGTTATTTGACTTGAGGGAAGTTAGAGTCGAGAATACTTTCCTGTTCACGGGGAATGAGAGGAGGGAGTACGCCCCATTCCTATCCGAGCTACTGGGGAGCGAGGTGATATGGGTCGAGGAGTCAGCGGATATGCTCTTAATACTCACCGAAGGATATGCCGAGAGAGTTAGAGTGAAGAAATTGGGGGATCTGATGAGAAAGGAAGTTAAATGCGCCCCGATTAACGTATACAAAAACTTGTATGTCGGTCTAAAGTTTAATAGGAGATGCTCGGGCGTAGGGATAATGGAGTCCTTCGATCCACTAACTGGGAGGGCGGAGATCCTCACGAGATATGGGGGAGATGTAGATAGCATAATATTCGGGTTCATCAGACTCTCTGAGGATGGTGAGGAACTGGGGGCGAGGGAGGTCGATTCTCCTTGAGTTATATAAAGAATTTAGAGGATTTGACAATGAACGGCCTCACGCGAAAGGATAGAAATGCCAGGAGATCGATATTACTCTCGTTCGATAGAGCGATAGCATCTGTCGATCCCTATAAATCTGTCTCGAGCAGGATATCGGAAGGTTCTATATTCCAGATGAATAAGTCCATAGAGCTGAGCGATTTCGAGGAGATATTCGTCATAGGAGCTGGGAAAGCTAGCGGTATGATGGCGAAAGCTGTTGAAGATAAGATAGAGAGGATATCTGAGGGTTGGGTGAATGTACCAGCTAAGACTGAGAAAGCAGTCAATCTATCGAAGATAAGATTGAATCCAGCTGGTCATCCAATCCCGGATGAGGGAAGCATCAATGGGGCTAAAGAGATGCTGAGGATACTCTCAAAAGCTGATGAGAGGGATCTCGTCATAGTTTTGATCTCCGGAGGGGGCTCGGCCCTCATGGAGTACCCGATGGAGGGCATAACATTAGAAGATTTGAGAGAAATGAACAGGCTCCTCGTCCTCAGCGGAGCGGATATAAGGGAGATAAACACAGTTAGGAAGCATGTCTCGAGAGTGAAAGGGGGGAGGTTAGCTGAGGCCGCTTATCCAGCTAGAGTCGTATCCCTGATAATATCGGATGTGATAGGGGATCCATTAGATACGATAGCATCTGGCCCGACAGCGCCAGATGAGACGACTTTCCAGGATGCTTGGGAAGTGCTGAGAAATTATTCTTTAGTGGAGAAGATGCCCCAATCAGTCATAAAGGTAATAAAGGATGGTATGGAAGGGAGGATACCTGAAACTCCAAAGCCTGGGGACCCTATATTCGAGAACGTAACGAATATGATAGTCGCGAATAACCTTAAAGCTGTTCAGACAGCTGAAGGTGTCCTGAGGAGCCTCGGATATAATACCTTGGTCCTGGGATCCAGAGTTCAGGGGGAAGCGAGGCACATCGGGAAGATGCTCGCGGGACTCGCTTCCTCCATTAAGAACGAGGGGATCCCACTATCCCCTCCAGCAGCGCTCCTCATGGGAGGGGAGACTACAGTCACTGTGACGGGGGATGGCGTGGGCGGGAGAAATCAAGAGCTAGTCCTCGGTGCTGTTAGGCAAATAGCTGGGCTAGATGGAGTAGTGATAGCATCTATTGGGACTGATGGGATAGACGGTTCATCAGAAGCTGCTGGAGCTATATGCGATGGTCATACGCTCGAGAGAGCTCTGAGGGAGGGGCTAAAGCCAGAGGAGTATCTCAAGAACAATGATTCTTATAGTTTCTTCTCATGGCTCGGCGATGCTATAATAACGGGACCCACTCTCACTAATGTCATGGACCTGATGGGAGTAGTAGTAGAAGATTGATGGATCTTTTTAAGCTAGAGCCCTCTAACTATCTGAGTTCGACGGGGAAAATCATGCCAAGGAGAAATCCGAGAGGGGAGGAAGTATCGAAAGGATGGAAAGGTATGAGGGGAAGGAAAGCTAGGGAGAACTTATATCATGTAAGAATAGATGGGATCACTGGAGGATACTCATCGATAAAACCGGGGGATCTAATAGAGGTCCTCGTGAGATCTGTCAATAGGAGGGGGGAGGGGGAGGGGATTTACGAGGGGAGGCAGGTCATAATAGCCGGAGCCCCTGATCCAGGAGTGACTGTGAGGGCCAGGATCAGGAAGATCGTGGATGGGAAGATCTTCGCGGAGATAGTATATGATGATAGGTGATAGTAGTATAGAGAAGCTCTCAAGGGTCCTTAGAGATCTTGGATTCACGACTTATGAGTCTAAAGTATTAGCATGCCTTAGTTTGAGGAGAGAGGCCCTTAAGGTGAGTGAATTGAGTCTTATGACAGGTCTCCCGAGGACTAAGATATATTCAGTGATCTCCTCCCTCAATGAGGGGGGCTTCGTCAAAGTGCACAATGAGAGACCTCTAAAGGTCTCAGCCCCTCCGCCAAATGAGATGGTATCTCTACTCACTGAAAGAATTATCGAAGATGCTAGGGCTAGGTTGAATCTTGTGAGTAAGCTCTACTCCCTGAATTTGGATGAAGGGCTCTGGATACTCGAGGAGTCCGTAATCCCCGTGAGGGGTGGAAATATCATAAGTAAGATAGCGAAAATAATAATTAATAGTGCGAAGGAGAGGATATATCTTATCATCAGCGAGAGGAATATTCATCGCATACCTAAATTACCTAGCGTAGATGTAAGAGCTGTAGTGGAGACGTCATCTATACAACCCTACCTAGGGATCCCTAGGGCGAATTGCAGAGTAGTGAGTAAGCATGGTATATTCTTGGTCTCAAACGAGAGAGCATGCGTGTTCAGCGATGAAGGACTTAAGAGCGGGATTTATGCTTCTGAGGGGCCCCTTTTACTAGCTATCTCTAATCTTTTTAAAGGACTCTATAGCTCCGGATCACCGATTATAAGCTAATAATACCTATTCAAGGGGGGTGGTCCCTTGCCGGAGGAAAGGAATTGTGGATGGGAATTAGAGTTATTGAGGGTAAATTCCCTCTTAGATCTCCTGAGATTGGCAGCATCTACGGACTCTGTCTCAGTGTTAATAGAATTCTGGAGCGATTCCCTCAACGGGAGGGTCATAGGAACTTTCGCAAACAATTACGGGATAACTAAGCTCGATGTCTTCTCATTCACGCTCTACGATGGAGATGATGACGGTGGTTTCCTAGTTTATAAGGCAGATGAGACAGGAGAGCGTTATGAGTTCTTAAGTGAATTATCTTCGGATAAGATAACCTTCCCGATAGTAAAACTCTCGAAGGAGCCCAGTTGGTTCTCAGAGAGGATCAAATCGGGTGGTGAGCGGGTATAAGTGGGAAAATATTACTAGTAATTATAGCAGCTCTATTCGCACTCTCAGCATTATTAATCAGTTATGAGAAAATTAGCGAATTCGAATCCGGCTTAATTGCTAGGATGGAATGCGAAGAGGGGAGAGTGCGTATCTTACTGGAGAACGATGCCTCCCCATGCAAGCTATACTACCTCACTATATCGAAAGGAGATAAGATAATCAGAATAATAGAACTGAATGAAATTTTTTATCAGAAGACTAAGGAGATAGAATTATATATTGAAGAGAAAGGGGTCGCGATTTCAATAATATTTGATAGGGGGGTCATAGAAGGTCTAACTTGCGGGTCCACGACCCGCTCCCAACCATAATTTTAATTTAGTCGATACCCCACAGAGAGGGGCCGTGGTCTAGCTAGGTAGGATGCCGGCCTCGGGAGCCGGAGGTCCCGGGTTCAAATCCCGGCGGCCCCATTAGGTGATATTATGCTAGTCTTCATAAAGAATGGGAGGATCAAGGGGAAGATAAAGGATGGAGTTTATTCGCTGGAGATCTTGGAGGGGAAGATTATTCTCTCACCAGTTAAGTGGGAGGAGTCCTCTGAACTTAAGATGGATCTCTCATTGGAAGATGTAGATTATATGATAAGGAAGGGGGCTCTCGCTTGAGGAGGGCGATAATAGATACGAATGTGCTCATATTTGCCCATTTTAAGGATACTAAGTATCATGAGGAAGCTAGGAGGATTCTCTCATCATTGGAGGAATGGGTAATACCATTCATAGTATTGGTAGAACTATTTTGGTTCACTAGAGGAGCTGGATTAGACGAAAAGTCGAGGAAGAATCTCCTGCTATCATTACTGATGAATAAGAGGGTCAGAGTGTCGAATAACGAGCCCGAGGACTTGATAGAGTCCGTGATGTTAGAAGATCCCTTGGAGTTCGAGGACGAGCTGATCCTACAGCAAGCTGAGAGGGAGGGGCTCCCCATAGTGACATTCGACAACTCCCTAGCGGAGAGGGCTAGGAAGAGAGGAATAAGTGTGATCACTTACAGCAGCAAATAATATAGATTCAAGGATAAAGTCAAAATTATCCATACGATTAAGCCGATCTTCATAAAATCTAGGAACTTAAATTCGAACTTATCCCTCAATGCGGAGTATGTGAGGAGAGAGGGCACTGAGGCTATCGGCGTCGCTATCCCCCCTAAGCCAACGGAGATCAGGAAAACCCACCAAAGCTCGTAGTAGCCAGTCAGGCTCACTAGTTCATCTATGACGGGTATCATCACAGCCGCGTAAGGTATGTTATCGACTAATGCTGAGACGAGGGATGAGAGCCACGCTATAAGCGTCGTTAGGATGTATGGGTTCCCATGAGTTGATTTAGAAATAATCTGAGCCAATAAATAGAGGATACCGACTTTTTCCAAGCTTCCGGAAAAGATCAGGATGCTCCCGAGGAAAATGAGGAGATCCCAGTTAACCTCCCTGAGTATGGGAGCCATCCTCCTACCGCCTATTATCATCAGTAAGGTCGCACCGTAGAGAGCCGAGGCGCTGGGACTTATCCCAGTGATATCCTGAAGGAGGAAAAGTAAAAGGACAAGAGTTAATACTAAAATACTGATTATAAGGAAGCTATTTTTCTCTATTTTCGGCTTTTCTTTGTCATTTTTATTCCCTATTTCGAATGTCATCTCCCTCCTGAAGAGGGTCATAATTACTGCTAGCGAGATCACATAGATCAGGAGGGTGGGCGGGCCTATGTTCAAGATGAAGCCTATGAACGAGATCTGAAGGTGGGAGTAAGCCATAATATTAGGAGGGTCTCCTATCGGAGTTAGTAGTCCCCCTAAGTTTGATGAGATGCTTAACGCGATTAAGACGGGTACGGTAGCCCTCCCTAAGTTCAGGGTCTCGCAGATACTCAGAGTCATCGGGATTATTATCAGCATAACCGTTGCATTATCCAGGAGAGCTGATGTTATGAAAGTGAATAAAGATAGAGCTATTGTTAAATGATATATCTTCCTGAACCCAAGGGAGGTGAGGGCTCCAGCCAATATCGACAAAAACCCGGCCTCTCTAAGAGCCTCAACGATAACCATCATACCGAAAAGGAGCCCTAGAACATCTAGATCTAGGTAATGAATCATATCCTCCCCTTTCATTATGCCAAGGAACCAGAGGATCAGGAGGCTCGTGAGAGAAACTACAGTTCTGTGCCTGTACTCCATCGCGAGCATGAAGAAAAGGGCTATGAATACTAGGATTGTTTGAAGTTGCTTAGGCTCCAAAACGCCATAATCCCTCAGAGGGAAGTAAATTAGCGTGAGGAGAAGTAGTATAACTGGTACTGCATAATGCCTCTTCATTCAGACACCCAATTTAACATAACGTAAGCCAATATTATCGTGGGCAGATTCGCTAAGATACTGATCTTCAGGAATCTGAGTATGGAGATCCCTCTATAGCTTTCTCTAAGTTTCCTCAGAGCTATTATGTTAGCTATCGAGCCCCATGGAGTTAGAGCTGAGCCTATACTACTTCCTACGATCGCCGCCCACCACAAGTCCCTGCCAGCGTTCAGGGACCTGAGGACGGGAGAGAGGATCGCCACTGCTTCAGCATCATCTATCAACATCGAGAGGCCGATGGATACGAAATAAACGTTGAGCTGATTCCTAAAAAGGGACATCTCCTCGAATAGAATTTTAAATCCCCCTATTAAGTTAATAGATTCCGTGGTTAGGAGGAGGGCCCCTAAGTAGATCAGGGAGGGCCAGTCCACCTCAGTGAATACTTTTGATATCTCATCCCCACCTAAGAAGAGGAGGAAGACTGCCGTAATTCCTATCGCTAGGCTATCATCAATGCCCAATCTCCTTGAGAAAGGGATTAGTGTGAGCATGAGAATGAGAGAGGTCAATCCGAAGATAAGATACGGATTCTCCCCGCGGATCTCGCTCCTCTCAGCTACTTCGCAGTGAAATCTACCGCCTCTCCTCAGTAAAATGAAAAGGACTGAGAGGGAGAGAAGGGTCGATGCCATCGATATCGGTGCAGCAACGGATAAGAAGTCTAGAAAGCTTATATCACCATTCACTCCGACTATTATATTTGAGATATCCCCCATGAACGTCGCCATCGAACCCAAATTCGAGGAGATTATGAGGGAGGTAACTAAGTCCCTAGGGTCGAACTCCGGGATACATTCTGCCAGCTTTACAGCTACTAGCACCATATAGAGGAGGACTAAAACGTTGCTCAGGATAGCTGAGAGGAGTGCAGTCAGGAGATTCATCATTATGAAGATCCTATTCGGGGATCTCGCCCTCCCTAAGATCCTGTGGGATATCAGCTCGTAGAACCTCCCCTTGCTCAGGAGCGCCGATAGTACCTCGAGGCCGAAAACTGCTGATACGATCTTTATAATTTCTGTTCTCTCTATAAAAATTTTTTCTAAATTTAGCGAATATATATTAACTATTATCGCGAGAGATGATATAAATACTAGAGCCTTGTATTCGGGCTTAATTGAGGAGAGAGTGAGCGCTAATGCGAATATCAGGAGCCCGTAAACCGGGGAGTGAGAGGATACCAGCGGGACTAGAGATTCCATCTCTGATCATTCATAACTCAGAGCTCAAGTAATAATGTTTATGCCGGGGCCGGGATTTGAACCCGGGACCTCCGGATATCCCAGCGGCGCCGGGGCCCTACCCACTTATGAGTCCGGCGCTCAAACCAGGCTGAGCTACCCCGGCTCTTGCCTTCCTTCACTCCCTCGAATTAATAAACATTATGGGGGGCTCAGTGTGAGCTGGGAACTACATCCCTTCGTTTCGTTGATGTTCGTTCCTATCATCGCCCCCACTGGATTATTAGCGGTAGGGGAAATAAATTTTTCTCTCCCGTGAGCGACTCTATTCAACATCATTCATTATATATATATATTATGATGCGATAATGGGGGACGAGGAGGGTGCACATGGGGTTCGAGATAGAGGAAGCCCCTGCTGAGGAATATTCATTCAAGGACTACATCCTCCAACCAGCGATATTATCCAATAGGATCTTCTCAGCAATTATATCATCTCCCAAACTAAAGTATTGGCTACTAGCTACGATAATAAGCTCTCCTTTCCAAGCATTGGGCAGCTGGTCAATAATGAGCAAGCTCCTCATAGAGATAAGGGCGTCCGAGGAGCTCCCGGCTGAGACAGTGCAGCTCATGAGGAGCATTATGGATCTAATGCTGAGGAACCCGCTAATTATTCTCATAGATTCTCTCATCGGCGAGTTACTAGCTGGGATATTCTCAGGAATCGTAATATTCCTAATGGCGAGATTGTTCGTGGGGAAGGGGAGCTTATCCTCGGGAATAGCTTTAGCCGGGCTTAGGAGCCTCCCATCTATAGTTTACGGAATATTGCTAGCACTACTCGGGCTTTCCCTACCTACGATGAGATGGGTCATCGAGATAGGGCCTCAGATGAATTTCAATACTAATGTCCCTTGGGAGATATTCCTCCAAGAATCTATCCTAGAGCTCGTGATCTCTGTCTGGTTCCTCTTAGTACTCCTACTCTCTTACGTCAGAGGATATGGGATGACGCGTACGAGGGCCGCGATAGCCTCACTAGTTACGTGGCTCGTATCGAACATCTTCCTGTTGATTGGATTACTATCTTACATCTGAAAGCCTCGCCTCTCAAGACGGGGATGAGTAGAGAAGATTATAAACTTCCTTTTTTAAATATACCCATAACCCCGAGTCCCATTCGGGATAGGGGTAATGGGCTGGAGACCCAGCCGGGACTGAACACTCGAAAGGAGGATGTAGCCCCGAACCCCCGCACTAACAAGAACCTTTGCCATTCATAGTGGGGAGGAGGTCAGATCTAAACCTCCTATACTTCCCTCTCAATAGAGTAAGCTGCGATCTCCCTCAAAATCCTCTTTTGGGGAGAATCCGGAATAATGCTGAGCTTATCTATTGCTTTCATTGAATATTGAAGGGCCAAATCTTCAAGAAATCCTCTAACATCATTCCCCTTTAGAAGATGTGTTATCTCCCCCCTCTTACCCCAGTCGAGGAGGTCGTCCTTTATCTGGTAAGATAGCCCCAGGTAGAGGCCGAAGAGACCCATCTCCTCATAGAGATCATCCCTCCCAGCTATTAGCGCTCCTAGTGATGAAGCCGTCTGAAAGAGGGAAGCTGTTTTGTACTTCAGTACACTGAGGTAATCATTCACACTTATGGGATCTCCCCTCCTGAGGAGGATTATCTCCATCATCTCCCCTATTGACATAAGTTTAGTAGCTTCGGAGAGGAGTCCCCCTATCCTCTTATCCTCATACTCGCTCACTATTTTCAGGACGATCGATAGGATGAAATCAGCTATTAGTATCGCCATCTCCATGCCATGCTTCATATGGAAAGATGGGGCCCCCCTCCTGGAATCGCTACTATCTATTATGTCATCATGGATTAAGGAAGCCGTATGTATTAACTCCACAGCCGCAGCAGCTGGCTCGGGATTCCCCCCACCACCGCAAGCCTCATTGACGAGGAAGAGAAGTGCGGGCCTTATCCTCTTCCCCCCCTTCATGAACTCAATTAATGGATCAATGAAAGGATTTTCCAAGTTATCCTTTAGAGCTTCCATTATTGCTGAGTCCGCTCTCCTAACATAAGGGTTCAGTAAGAGCTTTAGCTCTTCCTCTCCCATTCCCATTATCCCTGGGATAGCATCTCCCAATGCTTTAATCCTTATCATTACAAATTCCGTAATAGGGGCTAATGCCTTTAAGCGTTGGTACGATTAGACCCTGATCGAAATGCCTGTCATGGACTTAAGCCCTTCGGAACTCAAGAGAAGCTTGAGAACTGGTAGAATAACAGTAGCCGTATACGGTGTAGGGCACGTAGGAGCCTCTATACTGGCGGCTTGGCTCTTAGCTGGAGCGAGGGGGATAGGAGTTGATAGAGATGAGAGTAAAATCGAAGCCCTGAGCGAGGGGGAATCTCCAGTAGAGGAACCGTGCCTCTCCGAAATCTTCAGGAAGGCTAAACTGGAGGGGAGATTGTACGCAACATCCGATGGGAGAGAGGCATCTGCGAAATCTGATGTGAAGATAATAGCCGTCCCCTCAATCGTAGTCGATGGGGAGCCCGATCTATCGGCAATAACTTCAGTCGCTGAATCTATAGCTTCGGGCCTCAAGAGAGGGGATTTAGTCATTCTGGAGAGTAGCGTCCCCCCGGGGACGACGAGGTATCTACTCAAACCGATATTGGAGGAGGGGAGTGGGCTCTCCTTAGGTGAGTTCGGCCTGGCTTACAGCCCTGAGAGGATATCGGAAGGCAGGGCTCTGAGGGACATCATAGAATCTTATCCGAAGATAATCGGAGGAGTAGATGAGAGGAGCGGTGAAGTAGCATCTATCCTCTATTCGGTGATCTCCAAGAGAGGAGTGATAAGGGTATCGAACGAGCTTGTGGCTGAGTTTGAGAAGCTCGCTGAGGGAGTTTACAGAGATGTCAACATAGCTCTAGCGAACGAACTAGCGATCCTCTGCAGGAAATTGGGTATAGATTATGAGGAGGTCGCTAGGGCTGCGAACAGCCAACCTTACTCCAATCTCCACAGGCCAGGTACTGGGGTCGGAGGGTTGTGCATCCCCATATACCCTAAGTTCCTGATCTGGAAGGCCAAATCGGTTGGGTTCGAGTTGAGTCTCATCTCAACTGCTAGGAAGATAAATGAGTTCATGCCGAAGGAAGTCGCTGAACTCGTGAGAGAGGGCGTCTCTAGATTGGGATTGAGGGACCCTAAGATAGCCGTGCTAGGATTATCTTTCAGGGGTGATATAGGGGATCCGAGGCTCTCTCCAACTTACGAATTAGTTAAAGAGTTGCTCTCAATGGGGTTCAGGGACTTAGTAGTCCAGGACCCATTCATACGTGAAGATGAGAGGCTCTCCTCAATGGGGGTGAGGTTAGTCAACGATATTGAAGAGATCTTGGGAGCTAACGTGATCGTGATATCGACAGATCACAGTGTCTATAGGATGAGTGTGAGCGAGCTCTTCTCAATGAGTGAGGAGATAAAGCTAATAGTCGATGGTAGGGATTTGATGGAAGTCGATTATATACCAGCTGGGAGGGCATATGTTGGCGTAGGGAGGCCGTGGAAGTCAGGTAATCCCCCTCAGGATCTTAGTAAATAAGAAGGTCCAGAGCGTCTCTAAAAGGGATTCCATGGCAGCGAGAGCTTTCCAGTGATCCTCAGCTACAACCAATGCCCCATGCCTCTCTATTAAGGCTGCATTGGAATCCTTCAGTGCTCCACTAACTATATCAGCCAATTCTTGAGTCCCGGATGGTCTCCAGGGGACTATAATAAGCTTCCTCAGGAAGATACTAGCTTCCTCCGTCATGGAATCTTTCAGTATATCGCTCAGGGGATCCTTGAAGGAGACGGAGAATGCTGTAGCTAAGGGATGATGGCAGTGCAAGACGGAGTTGACATCTCCCCTCACAGAATATATCTTCAAGTGCAACCTCCATTCAGAGCTAGGTTTACCGATCCCCCTAAGAACCTCGCCCTTATCATTTATCATGAGTATGTCCTTCCCCTCGAGTCTCCCCTTGAATTTCCCAGAGGGAGTTATGAGGAACCCTCTCGAGGTCCTTATGCTCGCATTACCCCCTCCCCCAGTCGTGAGCCCCTTCATATGAGCTATCCTCATGACTTCAGCTAACTCATCAGCCAGCAAATCTATGTCCTCCAAGGGGATCCCTCCTCGAGAACCTATAGGGAAGGGCTATCATTATGCCCGTGAGGGAGCCCCTTATGTGAGCCCAGTAAGCTACACCCACAGCCTCCCCCAGGGCTCCTGAGATCAATTGGAGGATGAACCAGAAAATCAGGAAGTACTTGGCGGGTATCGGCCTCAATGTAACGAGATATCCTAAGAATATGACTGTGATTATCCTAGCCCTCGGATAGAAGATCAAATAGGTCCCTAAAATTCCGCTTATAGCACCTGAAGCGCCTACAGTTGGTAGATCTAATGGCATCCCGGGGGATCCTGAGACGATCATATGAGTGAAGTTCGCTGAGATTCCGGAGAAAAGATAGAAAATTAGGTAATTTACGTGCCCAAAGGCAGCCTCAACATTATCTCCAAAGATGGAGAGATACAAAATATTTCCGAGTAAATGGATCCAGCCAGCGTGGAGGAAGGTTGATGCGATCAATCTATGAGAACTCTGGATGGGCCTCTCTATGGAGGCCGAGGGGATGAAGCTATAGCTGGTTATTAGGGAACGCATCAACTCAGGGCTCGACGATCCCAAGATGAAGATCACTATATTGATCGCTATTAGAGAGTAACTGACGAGAGGCCTAGCGTGACTCGGATTCTCATCTCTAATAGGTAACAATATATCCTCCCGGGCTCAGCTGACCCTCTTAAGGGCCACTTAAGCCCTCTTGCCGAACACTCATCACAGCCCGGGGAGAAATGATTGGGAGGGAAATAAATTTATCCCTTGAGGGCCTTAGCTATCTCTACACCTCTATCAACAGCTCTCATATTTATCTCAATGAATTGAGGTCTGACAGTTTCCCTTATAGCTTCTTTTAGATTCTCCGGTGATATTATCCCAGAAATCCCGGAGAATATCCCTAACATCAACATATTGGTGACTAACCTATCCCCTAATCTCTCGGCCTCATCTGTCGCAGGAATTTTGTAAATTATCTTCGCTTTTTTCTCTATTGGTTCAAAGTATTTTATATTAGACTCATCAGCAATAATAATAGTCTTCCCAAATTGGTATCTAGGAGATAATGTATTCAGGGAATGCTGATTCATCACTATCCAATAATCGGGGTTGAGCACCTTCGGGTAATCTACTTCCTCATCCGATATCACTACTTCAGACCTCGTCGACCCTAACCTGGCCTCCGGCCCATATGTATAAGTCGACGCTGCATAATAATTCCCTAGGACAGCTGCTTGAGTTAAGACAGCTCCAGCTACGACTACACCCTGCCCACCGAAACCGGATATCATTACCTCTATCCTCATAACCACCACACACCCCTCGAGATTATCTCATCCCTCTTCTTTAACCTATCAAACCACTTCCTCTCGTATCTCTCCTCAACCTCTAAGATCTTCTCCTCCTCTTCCTCATTAACTATCACTTGTATCGCGAAATCCGGGCAATAGAGTTCACATAACCTGCAAGCTCTACATTGCTCAATTTTGGCTGCATACGGCTTCTTTATCCCCCTCCAGTTCCTCTCCTCCTTTATCTCCAGCACCCCCCATGGGCAGGCCCATATGCAGAGGTAACATCCCTTACAGAGCTTATCGCTGACGACTATTTGCCTTACCTTAGCGGCTGACATATTCATCTCCTCCCAACTCTCTCCCTGAGGAGCTTAAGTCTCTCTGTGTACTCCATCACATCAGTCTTGTGGAGGAACTCCCCGACTATTATCTTGCCCTTAAGCTCCTCCGGACTCTTATTAGCTGCGACGCTTACAGGTATCGAATTCTCCTTGAACCACTGCATTATATCCCTGGGATCGGGCTTGTTGAGGACATACCTCCCCATGAAGGTGGGGCACTGAGATACTATCTCGATTACAGAGAATCCCTTATGCTTCACCGCCTTCTTTATACTGTTCTTAGCTTGAATTACGTGATATGTCGTCCATCTAGCTAAATAAGTAGCTCCTGCAGCTTTCATCAACTCAATTAAGTCGAAATTCGGCTCTATATTCCCATAAGGTGTGGTCTGAGTTATAGCCCCCTCCGGCGTCGTCGGAGCCACCTGACCTCCGGTGAGTGAGTATACCATGTTGGTCACTATGATGGCAGTGAGCCCTATGTTCCTCCTAGCTGCATGAATGAGGTGGTTCCCCCCTATAGCCATCGAATCACCATCCCCCATTATCACAATGACATTGAGCTCCGGCTTAGCGAGTTTCAAGCCGATAGCGAAGGGAAGCGCTCTACCGTGTAGTGTATGAGCTACATCGCTCCTAAAGTAAAGAGGGGTCCAACCGGAGCATCCTATCCCACTGACAAAGGCTGTCCGCTTCCACTCTTCCTCTCCTAACTCTTCGAAGGCCATCAGAATCATCCTCTCAACTATCCCTATCCCGCATCCGGAACAAAAAGCGTGAGGCAATAATTCAGTTCTCATATATTTCTTCGCGAGTATATGCTCGAAGTTCTCCTCCTGAATCATACAATCACCTCGCAGCCAGCTTAACAGCTGATAAAATCTCATCAGGATTATGTAAGACGCCTCCAACCTTAGGGGCTGAGAGTATCTTGCACTGCCCCTTAGAAGCCCTCTCAACCTCCCTGACGATCTTGCCCATATTCATCTCAGGGACAACGATGGACTTCACTCTGTTAGATAGTTCTTCTATGAGTTTATCGTAGAAAGGCCAGAGAGTTATCAACCTAAGCATCCCGACTTTTATTCCAAGGCTCCTAGCATCTCTCATAGCCCTCAGGGAAGCCCTCGCTGAAGAGCCATATGTGACTATAGCTATATCAGCGTCCTCGAGATCCCTCTCCTCATACATCGCTATCTTCTCCACGTTCTTCTCTATCTTATAGTAGATCCTCTTTATCTTCCTCTCGGCGATAGGCTGCCCCATACCGATCCTGTGCCCGAATTCGTCATGCATGACACTCTCGACTAGCAAATTATAGCCCTCCCCGAATGCTGGCATCGGACTCACCCATTCCCCGGGCTCTGGGAGATAAGGTATGAACTCCGTCGGTGGGACGGAGGGCTTCCTCCTCTCAACGACCTCTACATCATCCGGAGGGGGGATCCTTACGGGTTCCCTTATGTGGGCCACTACCTCATCAGAGAGTATGATAACAGGATTTCTGTAGATCTCAGCTAAATTGAATGCTTTTATCGTTAGATCAAACATCTCCTGAGAGCTCCATGGAGCAAGAGCGATTATAGCATAATCGCCATGGCTACCCCATCTCGCTTGCATCACATCACCTTGAGATGGTAGTGTGACTAAGCCCGTCGAGGGCCCTCCTCTCATTACATCGACTACAACTATAGGGGTCTCCGTTATTACCGCGAAACCCAGACCTTCCTGCATGAGGGAGAAGCCTGGCCCACTAGTGGCTGTCATGGCCTTCAGGCCTCCCCATGAGGCCCCTATTATCGCTATTATGGATGCGAGCTCATCCTCCATCTGGATGAATATACCCCCAACTCTAGGCAACCGGGCGGACATTCTCTCAGCGATCTCCGTGGAAGGTGTGATAGGATAACCGGCGAAGAAGCGACAGCCAGCTGTAATTGCCCCCTCAACTAAAGCGTCGTAACCTGTCATCAATCGCAGTTCCCCTGGCAAAAGCTGACACCCTCTCGTCAGGACCTATATAATTGAAAAATTTAACGCTAAACTAGGAGTCTGCCCTCTGTATCTATCTCCCCCCTCCTTATCCTGCTGGAGGATATGGGCTTACCGTCCTCAGCTAGGATGAGTGGAATGACTATTATCTTGAGCTCACTCAATCCCTTCTGCCTCCTCCTCTCATTAACGGCTAGAGCTCCCTTATAGCTCTCAGTGGATACTACGATGGCATCGGCTTCCTCGATGTCGGCAGCGGGTCCCATTGGATCAAAAATTTTTACAATTTCGTAGGGAACACCCTTAGAACTCAGGAACTCCCTGAGGGAAGCCTCCCTCTCCTCGAATGGGAGGATCTTATCTGCTAGGGGCTTAGATTCTATCAGGGGCCCATCCGCTAATCCAACGACTAAGCTCTCTGCTACCTTACATGCTAGATCTAATAGCTCTTTGTGCCCTCTATGAAGCCTATCGAAGCTACCTCCGACTATTGCTTTCCTAAAAGGCTTTCTACAACATCCTTCAGTCTCCAAGACTCACCCTCCCTGATCAAAATGCCTCCCTCGAATACCTCTATCTTACCATCGCCCAACTTCACTAGATGCTTGATACCGAGGACCTTGGCCTCATCGAAATTCTCAGGACTCCAGACGATGAATATTATCTCCTCCGGCTTAAATCCTTCGGATAAAACGCTCCTAAGGGAGACATCCTTCCCTATCCAGATCTTATGGGCGATATGGTGAATGCCCAATCTCAGGACCTTCTCCCATTCCTTAACGGGCTCCCCCCTAGATATAACGCCTATAGTAAGCCCCGCATCCCTCGCTCTCATTATAAGCTCCATTATGCCTGGCTGGGGCCTGAGGAAGGCCCTCTTCACATCATGGTACGCGATCACCCCAGCAGCTATCACTCTGAAATCTCTCTTAAGCCCTAACCTAACCATCATCTCATCGAAATGGAACGGATAATCCTCTCCCTTATCCTTAATGACCTCCATCAGAGTCTCCATGGCTATCTCGTGATCTATCGGGAGGCCCGCCTCCCTCATCGCTGTCACAGCCCATTCTCTAGCTATCGCCTTCAGGAGCCTGGAATTGTAGAGCACGTTGTCCAATTCCATCAGGAGTAGCTTCATCATCTCACCACCTTAGTCAATCTCTCAGGCTTATCCGGATCTAATCCCCTTAAAATAGATACTTCGAGTGAGAGTAATTGCATCGGGACTACTGCGACTATGGGGGATATCTCATAACTGACCTTCGGCAATTCGATATCCCCTCCCTCATCCAAATTTATAACATCGCCCCCGAGAGATCTCACCCTCTGGGCTATATCTCCTATCTCAGATCCTAGTATCAGGAATACGGGAGTCCCCTTTGTGAGGAGCTGTATCGGGCCGTGCAAAAACTCTCTCGCTGAGTAACCTACGTAATGCAGGTTCGCAGTCTCCCTAAGTTTTAGGGCTGATTCCAGAGCTGTAGGATAGTTTGGACCCTTCCCCAAGATGAATCCGAACTCTTTCTCCCTTATAGCATCGGCGTAAACTCTATAATCCTTATTTAAGATCTCCTTAATGGCGTCGGGGATCCTCTTAAGCTCTTCCTTGAGATACTCGACATCCTTGCCCCTGATCTCCGCTAACTCGAGTGAGAGGAGGTAAGAAACTGCGAGTTGCGTAGTATAAGTCTTTGTAGCAGCTATAGCCCTTTCCTCCCCAGCCCTAGTGATTATCGATGCATCAGAGATCTTATGGAGAGTGCTATCCTTAGTATTCGTTATCGAGAGGACAGGGGATCCGGGAGAAATCTTCCTAAAGGTTTCTACAGCATTTATGACATCTATACTCTCTCCGCTCTGGGAGATAGCTACAAGAACCGAATCGATGAGCTCCTCCGGGATCCATTCAGGGAGCTCTGATGCAGGTATCGCTATCGCCCTCAAACCAGCTATCCTAGAGAGGGCCCTGCTCAACACTAAAGAGGAATGATAGCTCGATCCACTACCAGTGACGTATACGAATGAATTATCCAGTAACTCAGCGGCTTCGCTAACTTCATCTGAGCACTCCTTAAGGGTCCTCGCGATAGCTTCAGGTTGCTCGTTTATCTCAGCTCTCATATGAGCTCCGGGTTCCTTAGGCATCATCACTCTACCAGATAAAGTTAATTTTATACCTATAGTCACTAGACTTATGGACGAGGAGTTGGTGAGCTTCTTCTCCAGGCTCTCAGAGAGTTTTGGTCCATCTGGGTTTGAATCCGAGCCAATTAGCTTAATCAAAGAGAGATATTCGATTTTTTCTGATAGTTCAATGAGAGATGGTCTCGGATCAATCATATTCAAGAAAACTGGGGAATTTGAAGGGCCGAAAGTAATGGCTGCTGGTCATGTCGATGAAATAGGATTTATAATAGTCTCGATAGAGGATAATGGGTTCCTGAAGTTCGAAACGCTGGGTGGATGGGCTTCGACTACGTTACCGGCTCAGAGAGTCATCGTGAGGACGAGGAAAGGGGATCACGTCGGGGTGATCACTAGCAAGCCCCCTCACCTAATGACCCCTGAGGAGAGGAATAAGCCCATCGAGATAAAGGACCTCTTCATAGACGTGGGTGCTAAGAACAAGGATCAAGTGAAGGAGATGGGGATAAGGATAGGGGACCCAGTCGCCCCTCTAGCGCCATTCGAGGTATTGAGGGGAGGGAAGGCTTGGCTCGGGAAGGCCTTCGATGATAGAGTTGGCACTTTAGTCGTCATGGAGGTCCTGAAGAATCTGAAGGAGAGGGGGATAAATCATCCCAATACTTACTACGCTGTCGCGACTGTGCAGGAGGAGGTCGGATTGAGAGGTGCTGAGACAGCAGCTGATGTCGTCAACCCCGATGTCTTCATCGCAGTGGATGTCGATATAGCCGGCGACTCCCCTGGGATAACTTCAGCCGAGGCCCCAGCGAAGATGGGGGAGGGTGTCTCGATAATAACTTGGGATAGGAGTATGATACCGAACTTCAAGTTGAGGGAGTTCGTCGTAGAGGTAGCGGAGGAGGAGAACATCCCCTACCAGCTCTCAGCAGTTAAAGGAGGTACTGATGCGGGAAGAGTTCATTTACACAGTAAGGGTGTCCCATCAGTCGTACTCGGAATTCCCACGAGACATATACATTCTCATAGCTCTATACTCTCTCCAGATGATGTTGAAGCTGCAATGAAGCTGTTAACAGCTCTAATTAAGAAGATGGATTTTAATATAGTGAGGGGGTTCCAAGAGCTTTGAGCGAGCTCACGTTGAGCGCACCTATCTCCTGGCTAGATGGCATAGACGTGAGGACAGGTAGGATAGTGCAGGAAGGCCACCCCCAGAAGGGGGAGAGTATCGCCGGCAGGATCGTAAGGTTAAGGGGATCCACTGGCTCGACAGTAGGAGCATATATCTTCTTCGCTCTGAAGAGGAATAACGCTGCACCATTGAAGATAATTTTAGAGGAACCTGATAGTGTCACAATAGCTGCCGAACTCGCGGGAATACCTGTTGAGCTTAAAGGAGTTAAGGAAGTGAAACTTGAGGATGAGGAGATCGATGAAAGCTTAAAGAGGTATTTGGAGAGGGAAGCATCTATCTCAGGGGCTCAGAGGTTCGCGAGGATCAAATCGGTTCATATATCCGGCGTATCTTATGCTACGATAGGGGAAGCCGGGAGGGAATGGTTATCAGAGATAGCTAGCAAGATCAAGTTCAAGGTAACTGCTACGACGAATCCAGCTGGTATGGATCTAATCAGTTGGAGGGATATGGGAATACCTGAGGGCTTCGCGAGGAAACAAGTAGAGATAGTCGATTCGCTTATCGAGATGGGGGCCCTGCCGACCTTCACCTGCATCCCCTACCTCTCCGGAAACCTCCCGGTTTACGGTGAGAGCGTCTGCTGGGGGGAATCTAGCGCCGTAGCTTTCGTAAATAGCGTTATAGGAGCTAGATCGAACAGAGAAGGGGCTACGAAGACTATAGTGGCAGCGGCCACAGGATACACCCCTCTATATGGGAAGCATTTAGATGAGAACAGGGTGCCCGACTTAGCAGTTTACCCGGAGCCCCTAGAGAACTTGCTTCACTACTATTTACTCGCGTACTACACTGGGCTCCAATACCCCGATTCAGTACCTATCTATAACGTTAAGAGAGCCTCTTTAGCCGAGCTGAAGGCACTGGCAGCCGCTGGTGCGGCTTCAGGTTCAATAGAAATGTACCATATACCTGGAATCACCCCTAATAAGTTCTCATATGCCTCGAAATCTATTCGAGTCACTAAGAGGGATCTATTGAGCTTACGTGAGGAGCTTAGCTCCTTCGATGGGGGTACTGATCTCGTGGTACTCGGATGCCCCCACCTATCCCTTCAGGAGATTGAAGAACTCTCAGAACTGATGAATGGGAGGAAGGCGATCGTCAAATTCTGGATATTCACAGCTAGGGCATTCATGCCCCTAATAGAGAGGCTTAAATGGAAGATCGAAAGATTCGGGGCTAAAATATGGTATGATACTTGCATGGTCGTCTCTCCGCTCGAGGAACTGGGGATCAAGAAAGTGACAACGAATTCAGCGAAAGCAGCGAAATATCTGAGCAGCCTGAGGGGGCTGGAAGTGGAGTTACTGGATATAAAAGAGATAATAGAGAGATATAGTGCCCCTGAATAGGATTCAAATCCCCAAATATGCTTTCTTTACATGTTCATTTCCTAGAAGCTCCCTTCCAGTGCCTTCCATGACAGTAGTTCCGTTCTCGATTACATATGCCCTGTGGCTGACACTTAGAGCCATATAAGCATTTTGCTCAGCTATTAAAATGGATATCCCTCTCTCCTTATTTATCTGTTGTATCGCATCGAATATCCTATCGACCATTATGGGTGAGAGCCCGAGCGATGGTTCATCGAGCAATAAGATCCTCGGAGCTCCCATCAGGCCCTTAGCTATAGCTAGCATCTGTTGCTCCCCTCCGCTCAGAGTCCCAGCTAGCTGCTTCCCCCTCTCCTTCAGGATCGGGAAGAGTGAGTAGACGAACTCAAGGTCGCGTTTCACACTCTCCCTGTCCTTCCTTAAGAAAGCCCCCATTTCGAGGTTCTCAATGACGGTCATCTCCGGGAAGAGCCCCCTCCCCTCCGGGACATGTATGAGGCCGAGCGATGCGATTTGGAAGGGTTCCTTACCGACTATGCTCCGACCGTCCATTATTACATCGCCACTATTTGGTCTCAGAAGCCCAGAGATCACTCTTAGAGTCGTAGTCTTACCTGCACCATTAGCTCCTATCAGAGATACTATTTCGCCCTTCTCAACCCTTAGTGAGACCCTCTTAAGAGCTAGTGCCTTCCCATAAGATGCAGATACGTCCTTAACCTCCAACATGGAACCTCTCCCCCAAATAAGCCTTTATTACTTCTTCATTCCTCCCTATTTCCTCAGGGGTTCCTTCGGCGATCTTCCTTCCAAAATTCAGAGCCATTATCCTCTCACATATACCCATTACGACCCTCATGTTGTGCTCTATCACCACTACGGTTATGCCGGATTCCCTCAACTTCCTCACAACATCCATCACTTCATCCATCTCGGTGGGAGTGAGCCCTCCAGCGGGCTCATCTAACATCAGCAACTTCGGCTCCGATGCGAGGGCTCTAGCTATCTCAAGCCTCTTCCTCTCACCTTGGGGCAAGGCTTCAGCAAGGAAATCTCTCCTGTGGGATAATCCAACGAATTCTAAGATCTCATTCGCCCTTTCAATTGCCTCACGTTCGGTGATGCCTCCAATTATGCCCTTCTTCACGTACATTGGGACGAGCAAATTATCTATCACCTTCATCCCTAAGAAGGGTCTGACGATCTGCCAAGTCCTCAAAAGACCCATTTTAGCTATTTCATTTGGTTTTTTCCCAGTTATATCACTGCCTTGGAAGATGATCCTGCCCTTATCCGGCTTATAGAAGCCAGTTATCACATTGAATAGCGTAGTCTTACCTGCACCATTAGGGCCTATTATCCCGAATATCTCCCTCTCCCTGACGCTAAAGGTGACATCATCTACAGCTACAAGTCCGCCGAACCTCTTAGTGATATTATTAGCCTCTAAAATCATCCTCTCACCTTCCTGATTATTGATTGGAGGAGCCCGTAGATCCCTGATGGGAAGAACTTCATCACTACCACTATGAGGCCCCCATATATCAGGTACCTGTACTCTAAGTAGGGCCTCAGGACTTCCTGAAGTATTGTGAGAAGAGCTGCTCCCATCAAAGGACCTACTAAAGTCCCGAATCCGCCTATTATCGTCATGGAAAGTATGTTTATTGATTCAGAGAGTGCGGACATCGCGGGACTTATGTACCTTATATAATGAGCGTATAGACCACCTGAGAGACCTGCGAAGAACGTCGCTATGATGAAAGCAAATATCTTGAAGAATGGCACGTTAACTCCGACGGAGAGGGCTGCATCCTCATCTTCCCTTATCGCTACTAATATCTTCCCCACCCTAGACTTAGTCAGTAAGTGCAGGAAGAATATGCTGAGAAGAGTCAATATAAGAGCGACATAATAGAATGAGGACTTGATTCTGAGGTCTATAGGTCCTCCGGGGAGCGGAGGAATGTTTGGTATTCCTATAGGTCCTCTTGTCAGCCAATCGAGGTTTATCAGCATCAGCTGAACTATCACGCCGAAGCCCAGTGTTGAAATAGCGAGATAAGGACCCTTCAGCTTTAATGAAGGAATTCCAAGTATCAATCCGAATATTGAGGCCAATATACCACCAATTATGATTCCTATCCAGGGATTTACGTTGAGGTTCATGCTGAGCAATGTTGATGTATAAGCACCTATGGCGTAGAATGCCGCGTGACCCAGCGAGAGCCTTCCCGTGTAACCCACTAGTATATCCAAGCTAGCCGCCGTTATTGAGTAAAGCATTATCATTATCGCTATGTGGGTAATGTAATCTCCGGCTAGAGGCAAAGGAAGGAGCAAGATGAATGCTAAAGCGTAATATTTGAGATCTCCAATTATGAGGTCTCTAGTTATTCCTAACATCAGCTTCTCCTCCCTCCTAAGATACCCTGAGGCCTGAACCAGAGGACTAAGATCATTATAACGAAGGCTACCACCTGCCTATATTCAGTCCCGAGGAATACGCCTCCTAAGCCCTCCGCGAGCCCTATAAGGAATCCCGCAAGTATGCTACCGATTACATTACCCATACCTCCTGTTATGACGACTACGAATGCTTTAGCGACTACATCCAACCCCATCGTTGGGTATACATTGTATATGGGCCCCAGAATACCTCCAGCTAGCGCTGCTAAGGCGGTGGAGATGAACATCGTTACATCGTATATCCTGTAAGTATCTATTCCCACTAGAGCGGCTGCCGAGGGGTTCTGGGCAGTAGCCCTTATAGCCTTCCCGGTCTTAGTTACCCTGAGGAACATGTATAATATGATCAATGAAGCTAAAGCTATGATGAAAGTCATTATCCTCGCTAGAGAGAAGGAAAACCCTCCCGGAAGCTTTATTATATGCGATGTGAGGACACTGGGTATAGCTATGGGGATAGGCCCCCAGATAACCAATGCGAGATCTACGAAGAGTATCGAGAGGCCTATAGTCAGCATGATGAATCTGAGATCCTGGAAAAAGAAAGCTGCTGCTCCTTTAGCCTCTCTAAGCTCTTTGTAGAGTGATAGGAAGACCAACTTATTGAGAATTATCCCTAAGAACCCAACGGCTATTGCTGCTAGAGGTGCAAGTATGTATGGATCGCTACCCAAAGCGCTGACCAGCGTGTAGGTGAGGAAGGCCCCCAGCATGTAGAACTCGCCATGGGCGAAGTTGCTAAGCTTCATCACCCCGAATATCATCGTCAGCCCAACGCCTACTGCAGCGTAAATACCTCCCATCATCAGGCCCAGAAGCGTCTGCTCTACTAGGAGCGATGTGGAGAGCAAGTTAACACCTCCTCTATAATAAAAAAGTAAAAATTTGAGTGTCAGCCACCGTAAAGCTTCTCGGGAGGTATGTACTCTCCCTCCTTATCAGAATCGGGGTAGAGGATGACCCTCTTGAGCTTTCCATCGACCTTCTGCACCTGCACTAAGAGGACCTTAGTCTGAGCCTGGCCCTTCTCATCATAGTATATCGTCCCCTGAGCCCCCTCGAACTTTATAGTCTTGATCGCCTCAGCTACCTTATCGACATCCCAGGTTCCAGCTTTCTCAACTCCATATTTCAACGTCATGAAAGCATCCCAGACTCCTGCGGCATACATAGCAGGCGTCCTGTTCCACTTCTGAACGAACTTCTGGACGAATTCTTGAGCAACGGGTCTCTTAGATGTCGGTTCAAAGTAACTAACATGGACAAGGCCTAAAGCATCATCTCCGGCTAATTTAAGGAATTCCTCGCTGGTAACACCACCCAACATGCTGAACTGTTTGTAGAGGCCTATCTCATGGGCCTGCTTCAATATATTAGCGGCATCCCTTATGTTAGCGACGACGAATATGACATCCGGATTGGCAGCTTTTATCTTCGAGAGTTGAGGCGTGAAGTCGGTGGTTCCAGCATCAAAGTATTCCTCAGCAACTATAGTCACACCCTTCGCCTTTACTCTTTCTCCCCAGATCTTGAGACCCTCCCTTCCGTAATCATCGTTTATTCCCAACATAGCCGCAGTCTTCGGTTTCAAGTGCTCAACTACCCAATCAGCATGTTGGGTCGTCTGCATCCACTGATTTGCGCAGCTCCTGAAAGTGTATTTGTAGCCCTGTTCAGTTATCTTAGTTGCTACGGATACGGGAACTAAGAGGAGCTTCTTATTCTCCATTATCGTTGGCTGAACCGCTAAGGTAACGGTAGAGCAATACTCCCCCACTATCGCATACACGTTATCCTGGGTTATCATCTTCTGGACAGCCGCTGTCGCTAGATCAGCCTTGCAAGCAGTATCCTCTATGACGAGCTCCACCTTCTTTCCCAAAATTCCACCTTTTGAGTTTATCTCCTCTACAGCTAGGAGGGCTGCCTGCTTCATATCGAGTCCGTGCTCTGCTAAGCTTCCTGTTAATGGAGCAATGAGTCCGATCTTAACGGTCCCAGCTTCCTTCGGTTGCATTGTTAAGAAAAACACAGCCGCCGCTACCACGATAACTACTATAGCCGCGAGACCTATTAGGACACCTCTACTCATCGCCATAAAAAAACACCCCCTGACTCGCAGGGTATCTATTTTGCTGAGCTTCACTTATAAACTTTGGGTAAATTTCCTGAAACAAACTTGCGGATTTTTCTAACTAATTCTTTTCTATTTAGTCGGTGAAGATACCCATATCTTAAACAAAGGTTTTTAATAATTCCCAGAAGCTCTTGAGGGGTGATATCATGGCCCTGTTCAATCTGAAGGGTAGAGATTATATAACAACGAGGGATTACACGAGGGAGGAGCTAGAATATCTGATTCAGATGTCCATCGATCTGAAGAAGATGTGGTACTCCGGTATAAGGGTCAGACCTCTGGAGGGCAAATCAGTAGCTCTTCTCTTCAAGAAACCATCAACGAGAACTAGAAATTCATTTCAGGTAGCTGTCTTTAGATTGGGTGGATTTTCCGTCTATATGAGGCCCGATGAACTTCAACTCCAGAGGGGAGAGCCAGTCAAGGATACCGCTAGAGTCTTGGATAGGTATTATGATGCCCTCGTCATAAGGACCTTCGGTCAGGAGGAGATAGTAGAATACGCTAACTACATGAAGAATCCGGTGATAAACGCTCTCTCAGATGAGGAACATCCATGCCAAGCATTAGCTGACCTCATGACAATAAAGGAGAAGTTTGGGAGGTGGGATGGCCTCAAGATAGTGTATACTGGGGATGTATGGAATGTAGCACATTCCCTCATCGCCACAGCGCCGCTATTCGGCATGGACTTAATACTAGCAGTCCCCCGCGGGTACAATCCGATCGAGGAGATATGGAAGTTCGGTGAGAGGGAGGCTGCTCGTAGGGGAACTAAGCTAGAGATAGTCCACGACCTTAAGGAGGCAGTCAGAGGGGCCGATATAGTGTATGCAAATACGTGGTGGAGTATGGGGAAGCCCGAGGAGACCAAGGATAAGAGGAAGGAGGATTTCGCCCCCTTTACTGTTACGCCTGAGATAATGAGCCTCGCTAAGGAGAACGCTATATTCATGCACTGCCTCCCGGCGTACAGGGGAAATGAGATGACTGATGATGTGATAGAGGGTAAGTGGTCCGTAGTCTTCGATCAAGCTGAGAACAGGCTCTGGACCGAGGCAGCCATATTAGCTGCCCTGGTCTAAATTTTTATAATTTTTTAATCATGAGGTGATCCCATGAGCTTACTCACTATAGCCTTGGGAGGCAATGCCCTCCTCCAATACGGGCAGAAGGGGACTTTCGAGGAGCAGCTAGCTAACGCTAGGGTGACAGCCAAGCAGATAGTTGAGCTAGTGAAGAGAGGACATAAGGTAGTTATAACTCATGGTAATGGTCCTCAAGTCGGCGCTATACTGCTTCAACAAGAAGCTGGATCCTCCCAAGTCCCCGCGATGCCTCTGCACGCTTGCGGTGCTATGAGCCAAGGGCTGATAGGATACATGATCCAGCAATCTCTGATAAACGAGCTTAGGAAAGCGGGAATCGATATACCGGTAGCGACTGTTATCACTCAGGTCCTCGTGGATAGGAATGATAGCGCTTTCAGAAATCCCACGAAGTTCATAGGCCCTTGGTACAGTGAGGAGGAGGCCAGGGAGAAGGATAAACTGGGCTGGGTCATGAAGTACGATGTTGGGAAGGGATGGAGGAGAGTAGTTCCATCGCCGGACCCGATAAAGCAAGTTGAGATAGAGGCGATAAGGAGGATGGTGGACTCCGGTATAATTGTGATAGCCTCGGGAGGTGGAGGAATACCTGTAGTAGATGAGGAGGAGCTAGAGGGAGTGGATGCTGTCATAGATAAGGATCTAGCAGGGGAGAGGCTCGCTTCCTCCTTAGGGGCCGATGTATTCATGATATTGACTGATGTCGAGAAGATAGCTATAAACTTCAAGAGGGAAAATCAGAAGTTCCTAGACGTCCTCACAATAGAGGAGGCGAAGAAGTACTATGAGGAAGGGCACTTCCCACCCGGTAACATGGGACCTAAGGTACTGGCAGCGATCAGGTTCGTTGAGCGGACGGGTAAAACTGCCATAATAACGAGCTTAGATAAAGCGGTAGATGCTCTAGATGGTAAAACTGGGACTAGAATAATCAAAGAATAATTTTTAGATTTTTAAAACATCTTCATAGCCTTTCAAATCTAACAATCCATGCCCGGAGAAGTTGAAGGCAATTACTTTCCTCTCACTATCTCTTTTAGCCTTCAGAGCTTCATCTATTACCGCTTTTATCGCATGATTCGTCTCGGGCGCTGGGATTATCCCCTCGGTCCTTGCGAAGATCCTGCCTGCTTCGAAAACATCCTCCTGTGAGTACTTAACCGACCTTATTATACCCTTGTCCTTCAGTAAGCTCACTGTAGGCGCGGCACCGTGGTACCTCAAACCACCAGCGTGAATAGGAGGCGGTACGAAATCATGGCCTAACGTATACATCTTGAGTAGTGGCGTTATACCAGCTGTATCACCGAAATCATACCTATATTCTCCATCAGTCAGTGAGGGGACTGCTGATGGTTCTACAGCCACTACATCGTAACTTTCCTTTCCCCTCAGGACTTCCTCTAGGAACGGGAAGGTGAAGCCCGCGAAGTTGCTCCCCCCACCGACGCAGCCTATCAAGATATCCGGCTTCTCCCCCAATACCTCGAACTGCTTCTTCGCTTCCAATCCTATTATCGTCTGATGGAGGATCACATGATTGAGGACACTCCCTAGGGAATATTTAGCCTTATCGTCCTTCATAGCCGCCTCTATAGCTTCACTTATCGCTATCCCCAATGATCCAGGGTGCTCAGGATCTCTCTCCAAGTACTTCCTCCCGACCTCTGTCCTATCGCTCGGTGAAGGCACTACTTCGGCACCGTAGAGCTTCATGACGAGCTTCCTGTAAGGTTTCTGAAGGTAAGATATCCTGACCATGAAGACGAGGGCTCTTATCCCCATCATCATCGTAGCATAAGATAGGGCGCTGCCCCACTGCCCAGCTCCGGTCTCTGTAGTCAGGTATTCGAGTCCCTCCTTTGCAGCATAGAAGGCTTGAGCTAATGCAGTGTTCAGCTTATGGCTCCCCGTCGGTGATACATCTTCCCTCTTATAGTATATCTTGGCAGGAGTCCCCAAATATTCCTCGAGCCTCTTAGCTCTGTAGAGAGGGGTGGGCCTCCCTATCCTGAGGTAGAATTCCTTCAGCTCCTCAGGTATAGTTATATACCTCTCCTTGGAGAACTCCTGATTTACGCACTCCTCGGGGAAGAGTGGATAGAAATCATTGGGTCCAAGGGGCTCCTTCGTAACTGGATGTATGGGGGGAGGTAAGTCGGGAAGGTCTGAGACTATATTGTACCAATACTTAGGTAAATCCTCTTCTCTAAGATTCACCCTCAGCACTCGAGATCACCTCCGGGATTAGAAGAGTCAGTAGGATCAGTTATGATGAGAACTGAGATCATGGGAGCAGGGTAGAACTCAGAGCCAAACTAAATCCCCCATACTCGCACCTCCAGTAGTGAGGGAGGACTCAAATACAACTTTAAAAACTTTCTCAGTGATGATCCCCGCACGGATTTCCCTAAATCAAGCTCCCTATCATGAGAGATCGAAGCCCCCGAGAGATTTTTAATGAGTTCTTAGCCACTCATCTCAATGTACTCACTGCTCAAGGACCTCGCTGAGAGTCAACTCCACCTGATGATCTTGGGAGATTGGAAGAGAGTTGACCCGAAACTCTTAGAATACTTAGAGGACGAACTGGGGACAGAGCCGGAGAGGGATCCAATAGGGGTTGCCTTTTGCCTCTTAAAGATAGGAGTCTCTCCAGAGAAGGCCACCTCCCTACTGAGTTGGAAGGATTTCGAGGCTTTCTGTATGAGGGGACTTCAAATACATGGAATGGAGGCTATTAGGGGATTGAGGTTCAAGAACGATAGAAAGTATGAGATAGATGTCCTCGGCGTGAGTGAGGAATTTATCCTGCTCATAGACTGTAAGATGTGGTCCGTGAGGGGGAGACCTGGGAAGATAGAATCCGTAGCTAGAGGTCATTTGAGGAAAGCAGAGGCTTTCGATGAGGCTATGAGATCTGGGTCAATAGATTGTTTAATTAAGGAGCATGGAGAATCTCAAATAATCCCGGTTATAGTCTCCTGGCTTGATACAGGAGTCGTTAGATCTAGGGAGGGTGTAGCTATCGTGAGCTTGAGGAACTTCCCGAGTTTCCTGAACTCATTGGATGAGTTGGAAGAATTCGTGAGGATAGATGTAGATTATAGGGTTAAGATCCGGAGAGAAACTCTCTAACGGAGTCTATCAGTTCTGATATCTTGACTGTCTTCCTGAGATCTCTAGAGTATAGTGTAACTGCCTCATTTTCCTCCTCGGAGGGTCCAACGAAAGCGATTACCTTGGCCCCTATCTTATTAGCGTACTCCCTCTGAGCTGCTTGACTCCTCCTCATCAGATCCAGTGATGTATTGAAGCCCCCTTCCCTGAGGATCCTCGAGATACGCCAAGCGTACCTCCAGTTCTCCCTCCTAACGCTCACGATGAATACATCCGTGTAACTCCTCTCACTCAAATCGAAGATACCTAACTCCAGACCGGCATCTATTAACCTCTCCACGCCCAAGCTCACACCAGTCGCTGGAACGTCCCTCCCAGAGTAAAGACCTATCAGTTTATCGTACCTCCCTCCCCCAGCTAACGAGCCTATCCTGGGTTCGCTGACGCTAGTCTCGAAGACTGGACCAGTATAGTAATCGAGACCCCTCACTAATGAGAGATCTAAGATGAGCCTATCGTCAGAAACTATGGAGAATATCTCCTCTAGGTGATCGAGAGCTGTTTTGACTTTATCGTTGTCTATCCTCCTGAATGCCTGAGATACCTCATCGAAACTACCCCTCATCGAGATCAGTCCCACAATTCTATCTATTAGGGATTCATGAGCTCCCAATCTAGCGAGCTCTCCCCTCACTCCATCTACCCCTATCTTATCGAGCTTGTCTATAGCTCTGTATATAGGGAGAGGGTTGTTTATCCCTAACTCCTCCTCAAACACACCAGTCAAGAGCCTCCTATCGTTAAGCCTGATCCTGAAGTTCTCAAATTTGAATGATCTCATCACATCTATGTTGACTGATATAACCTCAGCATCAGCTTCCGGATATGGGCTACCGACTATATCAGCATCGCATTGCAGGAATTCCCTATATCTCCCCTTTTGAGGCTCCTCATGCCTCCAGACGTTCCCAATGTGATACCTCTTGAACGGGAGAGGCGTCTCAGGGTGCATAGCCATATACCTAGCTAAAGGGAATGTTAACTCATATCTCAGCGTGTACCATTCCTTGCTGAAGAAATCGGGGAAGATGAACATGAGCTTGCTCTCGGCCTCCTCCCCGAGCTTCCCCTTAACTGTCTCCCAGTACTCTAGGGAGGGTGTCTCTATCGGGTCGAAGCCATACCTCCTGAATATCTCCTCTATTTTACTCAAGACCTTCTTCCTGAGTATCATCATCGGCGGAGGGAAGTCCCTGAAGCCCCTCGGTATTGATACCATGAGCGATCCCTTCGACTCGGGAGTTACTATCGAGATTATAAAGTAGCTGCGCACTAATGCTCCGATGAGCGCAGTCGTGTTAGCGCTCTCTGAAGCTATAAGGACACTCTCTCTAGCTGAAGATTACCTATCATGTGAAAAAATTTCCTCATTAATAGATTTAATTGCTGAAAGTTATGCGATAGAGCTAGATCTCTCAGATAGTGAGCCTTTCCTCGAGAGCTTCGAGATATTGAAGAACGCTCTATCAGCGAGGCCTATGAGTGATGAAGATGAGAGAGTAGTTAAGATATTCGCTTATAACTTAAGCATGATCGAGAGCAGATACGGATTGGATAGGGGAGCCCTGGAGGAGAAGTTCATCGATGAAATAGAAAAACTTATGGGATATGAATTTGCAAATCTCGTAAATATCTTCTTAAAAATGATAAAAACTTATGACATGAGAAATCAATTATAAAATTTTTAAATAATGTATGGAGAGGTCTCTTTAATAAGTAACTTAGCAAAGTTTATTAATAAATGCTCCCTCGATGCTCGGTGCATATGGCTAGAGAGCATGCCTACGAACTTAGAAACGTTAGAAAGGTTTATGGGACAAAGGGAAATTATGTAGAGGCTCTTAGAGGGATAAACCTCGATGTAAGAAAGGGTGAGTTTTTAGCGATAATGGGTCCCTCAGGTAGCGGGAAAACGACCCTCCTCAGTATAATGGGCCTCCTGACGAGACCCACTTCTGGAAGCGTGAGGATAATGGGTAGAGATCTCGCAACGCTCAACGATAAACAGATGACCTTAATGAGGAGGAGGACTATAGGTTTCGTTTTCCAAACGTTCAATTTAGTGCCCTGGCTCACAGCAGCTGAGAATATTGAGCTAGCTCTAGCTATAGGTGGGTACAATGGGAACAGGAAGAGGAGGGTCATGGAACTCCTAGATAGCGTCGGGCTGAGGGGCAGGGAGAATCATAAGCCCTCTGAACTCTCGGGAGGTGAGCAACAGAGGGTCGCGATAGCTAGGGCTCTCGCAAATAACCCTCCTATAATATTGGCGGATGAGCCCACAGGAAACTTGGACTCTGCATCAGGCTTGCAGGTTATGGAGATATTGAGAGGGTTGGTGAGGGAGGGAAGGACAGTCGTCATGGTCACTCACAATCAAACGATGGCCGAGATGTGCGATAGGATAGCTAGGATAAGGGATGGTATCATAGTGAGTGAGGAGGTGATATCCCATGTCGAAACCTGAGGTATTCTTCCTCCTGTTCCTTCTCATGCTCCCCTCGTTTTATGGGGAAGCCAAGCTCTGGGGGTTAACTCTAGTCGATTATAGGTGGGGGACGAGGGATCAACCAGCCATAGTCTATGCCGGTGACGGCTTAGTTTACATAACGGTCACTTTGAGGACATATGTAGCTAAAGACTACACTTTGAGCCCCTTCGAAGCTACTCTAGAGATCCCGGAAAACCTCAGGAGCCCTAATGGTGAGAGAGTAGTGAGAATATCACCATCTCTCCAGACCTCGAAGACTAAGTTCACTGATGGTGAATCATTTCAATTGATGTTCCCATTAGAGGTTCCATCAACAGCTCCACCGGGCATTTACGAGTTCAACCTCAACGTGAGCTATAGGATCTTCGATTCCGAGAACTATCAAGTCGATAGCAGCTATGACATCTTCACCTTCAACCTTGAGGTGAGATCTGCGTCCCCAGTCTATGTTTACCTGAAAGGTAGCGCTATAGAGGGAGATACTTCAGTTTTAACGCTCAAGGTCGTGAATGGAGGTACTGAAGATGTTCAGATATCTTCAATAGTTCTCAGCTCTTCCTTCATAAGGTTGTTGAATCCCAACGTGGGGAATCAAGTGATCCTGCCCCCGAATACCTCTACGGTCTTCCAAGTCGGGACATTCGTGGAGAGGGGGACTGGAAGGAAGTACGATAGGATAGCTGTCACAGTACAGTATAAGAGCGGAGGGAGGTACTATTCAATATCGGAAGTATTCACAGTCCCTATATTTAAGACAGAAGCTACTGAGAATAAACCGAGTCTCATAGCTTTCTCTAACGAGAGCTCCGTTTACGGTGGAGTTCCTAAGAACATAATGATAACTATCGAGAATTCGGGGGATGAGACAGCTAGGAAGACGAGGGTCCAGATATCCTCACAGACTGTATCGATAATTGGAGCCAATCTCTTCGATCTCGGGGATATAATGCCCGGTGAGGAGAGGAACGTAACTCTCAGGGTACTCCCACTCGAGGACTACCCCTCATATCAGATAATACTGCAGTTCACTTACAGGGAATTCGAGAATGGCTTGGATGTAGAGAAGCAGAATAGCGTTCAGATAGGGCTGGAGAGAATTCAGGAAGCTAAAGTAGTGTTTTCAAGCGCTAGCGCTACCTATAGTTCGGGGAGGCTGAGGGTCTTCGGTAACATAGCGAATGTCGGTGAGAGGGATGCGAAGTACGTCAACGTAACGATATGCTCCGGAGCTTGCGCAGGCGCTTCAACGTATATAGGGGATCTGAAGAGCGGAGAGAGCACGGGCTTCACTCTCTCATGCGAGACGGAGAGAGTATCGAGAACTTTGAGTATCTCTGTCGGTTATCTAGCTTCTCCTGGGAACTGGAAGGAAACGAGGATGGAGCTGACTGTCTCCGGAAGCGTAGGGAATCTGACGGGCAATTTGACCGACAGAGCTTTCAGAAACGTGAGCGTAGCAAGGGTAAGCCCGGCTACTAACATAACTTACTGGGCAGTTTGGCTCGCAGCCGGTCTAGTGATCGGATTGGTCATCGGGAGATTCTTATTCAGGAGGAGCGAGGAGGTGCTTAATAAAATTGAGGCTCCTTGACATAATTAAGTTCTCATTTAAGGCAATGAGGAGCAGGAAGAGGAGGACCTACCTCACTCTCCTCGGCATCTTCCTCGGAGTATTGACTCTAACAGCAGTGGTATCTTACGCCGCTGGTTATGGAGTAGCTATACAGAAGATAATAAAAGGAGGGAGCCTGAGGGTCATCTATCTAATTCCCAGGGAGACCTCATTCACTGAGTCCGACTTAGCTAAGATAAGCACGATGGATGGAGTGGAAACTGTGATCCCAATGATAAGGATTTTCGGCGAGTTCAATGTCATGGGGCAGAATATCAGAGCTAGTATCATTGGATTCGATGTCAACTATGTGGAGGAGCTCTTCCCAGATCTAAAGCTCCAATACGGAGATTGGCCATCTAATCAAGCTGAGCAAGCTGTGATAATAGGGAATAACATATTGAGCCAGATTCCTGTTGAAGATGCTAGGGATTTAATCGGATTAGGCATTAGGATCTCCATCGGTGGGCCCATCAATAAGGGAAGCATAAGAGGGACTATTTATGGCGTGCTAGCGCCATACGGCACTTCAATAATGACAGATGTCGATAATTCAATACTGATCCCCTTAGATTATGCTATGAGCATGTACCAGAGGTTCTACAACAGGAGGGACTACCCTACTCTAGTCGTGATCGTGGATGATGTTAATAGAATAGATCAGGTTGTTAGCGAGCTGAGGGATGAATATGGGGACTCAGCTTATCCTATAGCTATGAGGGATCTTCAAAGAGCTCTAGATACGATGATAAATACCTCAATAATAGCCTTGAGCTCGATAGCTGTGATGACGATAGTGGTAGCATCAGTCGGGATCATGAACGCTATGTACACCACAGTTACAGAGAGGACCAGGATAATCGGAGTAATGAGAGCGATGGGGGCACTTCAAAGGGAAATAATGCTTTCATTCTTGTTTGAAGGGGTAATAATGAGCGCAATAGCGATTATACTCGGGATCATCGGTGGCTATACTGGAGCCATCTTGCTCTCTCAATTGGTGTCATTAGCGATAAGCGGAGGTGCTGCATCTAGAATTGGTGTGAGAACGCCGCATGGTAGTATAAGTCTCTCTGTAACTCCCACCCTACCTCCAGAGTACGCACTCACAATAGCTGGAGTCACTTTCCTGATAACGCTCATAGGAGCTATACCGCCCGCGCGTCAGGCAGCTAAGTTAGAGCCCGCTGAAGCCCTTAGGTTCGAGTGATTCCTCTCTCTTATTTTTCATGATAGAATCTGCCCAATGAACGACTCTTTCTGCTATCTCTAAGCCTGCCTCTAGAGATCGGGGATCCAAGGGATCCGAGCTAAGGGAAAGCATGTACTTAATCTCGAAATCCTCCAGTTCCCTTTCTCCTATGGGTGGCCTGAGCTCAATGGGTATTAAGTGGTAGAGGGACAAGGTACTCTCATAGGGGGCATCTATCTCAAGTCTAGATAGGACTAGCTTGAACGAGAGTTGTAACACCCTCCTCAAAGTAGCAAAGGACTCTTTATAACTTCCCCTATCCTTAAGATCGGATGCCTCCTTAAGAAGCGTCTTTACATCCTCCATCATGAGCCCTCTCTCCTGAGACAAGTGCATTAGATTTAAAAACATACGTAAAAGAGTACTTCCGAAGCCTATTTGATTTAATCTGGACCAGAGGGCTAAATCGTACTGTGAGAGTTATTTATATGACGATCTTAAATAATTTTGAAGACGGGCCCGGCGGGATTTGAACCCGCGACCCCCCGGTTAAAAGCCGGGTGCTCTACCATTCTGAGCTACGGGCCCACAGCTATAACTTCTCGCGCGATTCCAGAATAAAAAACTTTAGAGGAGAGGAGCCCTCATAATTGCTTAATTTTTTACATTAAAAATCCTAAATTAATAGAAAATTCATATTTTATATCAAAAATATTAAAATTTGAGGGGCTAATGAGAGAACTAATAATCCCTTTGCCACCGGACCGAGTCTCATGAGGGAAACTAAGGAGAACATGTTTTCCTCACCTATTAACGGTAGTTTCAGGGACCCTCTGTAGTATTTCACCCTAACTTTTCTCATTTCAACAATCGAATCTCTCACGACCTCTTTCAACTGATCCGCTATTTCCATCAAGCAATCGATTTTCCCCTCACACTCGCTACCTAATGGATTGTAAGCCACTCTCGTCGTTAAAGTCTCATGAGTATCCGTCGTTGATACTATTAGCTTCGTTCCCTCAACTGAGTTGAAATCTAGAAAGCTCCTGAGCTCCGGCACTATGTTATTGCAATCTACCGAGAGGTAAGTTACAGTCTCCCCACCTAAGGAGATGCTGAGAGCCCTAATTCCTCCCCTACCTAAGGATCTCCATCTAGGATTCGACTTAGAGAAACCTACAGAGACCTCACTATAGCAATCGGATGAAATAGCTTTCCTCCCAGCTTTAATAAGGAGATCGATGAGCTCTTCTCCTAATTCTGTTCCAGGGAGAACCCTGATGTACCAATCATCCAGTAGGGAATCGTGCCTATCGACGATAGAGACATCCATGCCCAAGGCCCTCGAGACTATATCCTCGAACTCCCGCGGAATATCCTCGAGACTCCTCAGTAAATGGCCTGAAACAGTGAACAAGATGGAATCACAGATCCTCTGGGCAGTGACCTCGAAGTGCTCAGATTTCTCATAGAAGAGCTTCCCAATACAGCATTCTGATGCCCTCTCAAAATCAAGGGAGATGCGATCCAGTAGTCTCTCGACGATGCTTCGAGAGGGCAAGTTCCTCTCATGGGAACATGACCTCCTCAGGAACAAAGTCTCCGACATTTTATCAAATCTTTCGATCAATTTGAACGGTAGATCGTAGCTACCAAATCTGAATGGACCTGGGTGGACATCTATCGTGATTATAGATAGATCCCCTAATCTGATGATATCGAAACTTACCTTACCCTCCTTACTCCTCCTCTCTAATGCCTCCTCTATCATTCTGCCTCTGCCAGTTAGCACTATCTCGGCTAGAGCCCTCACGGCATCGAAGCCCCTCAAGCCTACACTCTGCTCAGTTATAGCACCCAATATCTCTTTGAAGAGATAAACTGAAATAAAAGATGTTACTATAGAGAAAAATATTCTCTTAGAAGGCTCGATTAAGAGGAATAATGCAGCTAGTAAGAATGGAAGGGATTTTGATCTCATGGTGACGCCCAGTGACCACGTTATGAGAGATGCTAGGAACACTATAGTATAGCTCATTGAGAGAGTTGCCATCCCAATAGAGCTCAATGATGAATCAATTACTAGAGGAAATGAGATGAACACTGATATCCATAGAGATCTCCTAGAATCCAGATAATCCGCATCACCGTTCGTCATGATGAATGAGACGAGAGGAACAATAGTAGATAAAATCAAATATTTATGTGATAACGATGGTCCTTTAAATAGGTATGCGAGAAATGTGGACAGCAGAATAATCGCTATGGTAAATATTATGGCCTCTTTTCTCCCGGGGAGCGAGAAAAGATCTTTACTTCTCTTTTTAGCTACATCTATAGCTGAATTATCACGCACTTCTGTAACACCACTCACATATTGACAAAAAACTTTTTATTCGAATATGGATCAGTGTGGATGGAGTCATGTGCTCCATGAGAATGCTGGGAGGTGTTAGTTTATGCCGAGAGTGAAAGGTGTGACTGCCAAAGAGATAGAGATATTGAGGAAATTGGTTGAAAATGGGAGGGTGACTTTCACGCAGATATCTAGAGATCTCGGTATGAGCCCAGCGGGTGTCATGAAGAAGGTGAGGAAGCTCGAAGACCTCGGTATCATAAAGGGTTACACAGCTCTCGTCGATCACGCGAAACTAGGTAAGGGTAGTAAATATATAATCTTACTCGAGGTTGAGCCGGGGAAGCATAACGAGGTAGCTAAGAAGATAGCATCAATGCTCGAGGATAATATTTTAGAGGTCCACGAGATAACAGGACAATATGATATAATCGTCAAAGTGATCGCGGGAAGTCAGCAGGAGCTCAACGATGTCTTGAGGAAGATACAGATGATACCCGGCGTCAGGGATACGAACACATCGCTTATCTTGGATACTACGAAGGAGAGGCCATCCATAGTACCCTCCGAGATACCAGGGATAACTAAGAAGGGTTCATAACTCCACCCAAGCATCGCTCAGTGCAGAAGCCTCAATACCCATTTTTTTGAGGATCTTGGCGAATTCCTCAGCGTAACCATATACTGTGTATACTTTACTCGGATTTGAGAACTCCACAATATTCAATAAATCGTAAAAATCTGCGTGAGCGCTTAAGGGGAAATCGCACTCCCTCTTAGAGAGGATAGCCCATCCTGTCACTCTCGCAGCATTATCATAAACTCTATGAGTTATATGGGCATCTTTATGCGTACCTACTTCGTATTTTAAATTAAAAACTTTATAAGCCTCGCTCACATCAGCAATCCTCTTGGACACGGACACCTCCAAATTAGTATACTTGTTCAATGTAGCTATAACTTCCTGGGATTTCCCAATCAGGTAAGCGCTCAAAATAGGTGATTTACCATCCATTACCTCTTTTATGACCCATTTTGATAATTTAGCTCTCGTGACTTCGGGATCTGGGAATCTGAATATAGGGAGACCGTAAGTGGCCTCTGTTATCAATATGTCTGCCTTAGGTATCCTCGCAGGGGATTCGACTGTGAGACCGCCGTGAGGATTCACATCTCCCGTGTAAAATAGAGAGACGTTCCCGCAATTTATTAAGAAACCAGCGGATCCGTATATATGGCCCGCAGGGAACGTATATATTTCAAGATTCCCTAAGCTGAAGCTCTCATTGAAATGCAATATCTTATAATGCCCTCCGTAGAGTCTCCTCAATATCGAGGCAGTCCCTTCACTCACGTAGATATCTGTCTTAACGTATCTCATGTTCTTAGGGACATGATCTGAATGAGCATGTGATATCAGAACGGGAACTCCCTCGATGGCTCTCCTTGGATCTATCAGTACCCTCTCTCCGCACTCTACTTCGATACCATTCCCGTACCTGAACTTCATCCCACCAAGTCCGCGATTGGAAGATTTATTTTTATTGAGGATATAGCTTGGGGGGTAACATGCCCAAGGTGAGGAAGAGGGAGAAGGGGTTCATGCCGATGTCCGTTGCTGGAATACTCTCATTCAGTACGGATGAGGCGGGAGGATTCAAAGTACCGAAATGGTTCCCCATTCTCCTCTCAATAGCCACAGGAATTGCTGTAATAGCCCTCAATCTTATTTAAGAAGGTAATGAGGGATGAGGATAAAAGAAGCTCAGGAACTCATCAGGGAGATCTATGGGGAGAGGGACTCGAGAAGAGGGATCTTTGGTACTGCTCTTCACCTAGGAGAGGAAGTTGGAGAACTTTTCAGAGCTATAAGGCAAAATCGCTCAGATAATACTGAGGATGAGCTAGCAGATGTGTTAGCCTGGCTCTTAAGTGTTTCAGAACTCCTCTCAATCGATCTGGAGAGTGTATTCATTAAGAGATATGGGAGAGGTTGTCCAAAGTGCGGTAGGATCCCTTGCGTATGCCCGGAGGTGTGAGTATGGACTTCATAAATGTGAGCCCCGAAGACGCACTCTTCCATGCGAGGAGGATAGCTGAGAAGGTAATAGAATCCAAATATGAGCCTGATTTGATAGTAGCCATATTGAGGGGAGGTATCGTACTAGCTAGGTTGTTAAGCGACCTCCTCAATATCAGGGAGATAAAAGTGATGAGAGTCATTCACTACGATGCTTTGGAATCTAAGAAAGTGGCTGAGATAATTGAACCGATAAATTGCAGACTGGATGGTATGAAGGTACTGCTTGTCGATGATGTAGCCGATACAGGGGAGAGCCTCATCGTAGCTAGGGATCATGTGCTCGAGAGAGGAGCTTCCGAGGTCAGGATAGCTACTATGCATTATAAACCCTGGAGCAAGCTAAAGCCAGATTATTACTCTGAGGAGACGGAAGCTTGGGTTGTCTATTTCTGGGAATACGCAGAAACAGTTAAATATTTTATGAGAAAATTCCGAGATAAAGGAGAAGATTTCATATTCGAGCTCATCAAGAAGGCCAAGATACCAGAGGATATAGTGAAGTGGGTGATAGAGAGTGAAAGGAGTATATGATAAGGTCATAGAACTATCCAGCAGGCGAGGTTTCTTCTGGCCGTCCTCGAAGGAGGTCTATTCAGATGCTCCAGCCGGTTTCTACACATACGGTCCTCTCGGCGTCAGGATGAAGGAGAAGATAATAGAGCTCTGGAGGAGGGAGATAGTAATTAAGGAGGGTGTCAATGAGATCGAGACACCAAATGTACTTCCAATAAGGGTTTTTGAGGCATCTGGTCACTTGGAGCACTTCTTCGATAAGCTCATAGAGTGTAAGAGGTGCCATTCGAAATTCAGGATTGATAAACTGTTAGAGGAGACTTTAGGAATAGGAGAGAACCTTGAGGGGCTCTCTGATGATCAACTCTTGAAAATGGTCCTCGAAAATAGCTTAAGATGTCCTAACTGTGGGGCATTCGATTGGGGTGAGTTGAGGAACTTCAATCTGATGTTCAAACTCGCTGTAGGGGCCGAGGCCTCGGAACCCAATGCAGCTCTGAGGCCTGAGACGACGCAGGGCAGCGTTGTCGAATTCAGGAAGACCTTCACAGTAATGAGGGGGAAGCTTCCCTTCGCTCTAGGTCAAGTTGGAAGGGTTTTCAGGAACGAGATCTCCCCTAGGAGAGCGCTTATCAGGATGAGAGAGTTCCAACAGCTTGAAGTACAGATATTCTTCGATCCTGAGAATCCAGATGAGTTATACAGAGAGAAACTCGAGCCCTTCTTAGATTATAAACTGAGGTTCTTGAGGAGGGAGGATAGGGAATCTGGGAGGATAGTGGAGATACCAGCGAGGGAAGCCCTAATGAGTGGTTATACGATCAATAGCCTCATAACTTATTGGTTAGTCATATATCAGAAGTTCTTCAATGAGACTCTGGGCTTCCCTCTAGAGAGGTTGAGATATAGGGAATTAGTGGAAGGCGAGAAAGCCCATTACTCACTCGTCCATTGGGATCTTGAGGTTTATACTGAGGATCTAGGATGGATCGAGCTAGTGAACAATGCTTATAGGACTGATTATGACCTCTCTGGACATATGCGGGTCTCTGGGGTTGACTTGAGGATAATGATCCCTGGAAGCGATAAGAAGCTCTTACCTCACATGTATGAGCCATCTATAGGCGTGGATAGAGTCATCCTCCACGAGCTTATGCTCGCTTACAGAGAGGATGGAGATAGAGTATGGCTTCAACTCCCCAGGAACATAGCTCCCATAGAAGTGGGAGTATTTCCACTCCTCAAGAGGGATGAGCTACCGAGGAGGGCGAGGGAGATCTACCAAGAACTCATAAATGAGGGGATAATAGCCTTTTATGACGACTCTGGAACTATCGGAAGGAGGTATAGAAGGATGGATGAGATAGGGACTCCTTTATGCGTTACTATCGATTACCAGACACTGGAGGATGATACAGTTACCCTGAGGGATAGGGATACGATGATGCAAGTTAGAGTGAGGAGGGAGGAACTTCCAATGAAGATAAGAAAATTCCTCAATAGTAACTTAAGCATATACGAAATATAATTACCTAGAACAAGCAGGGCAATTTTTACTTTTATTTACGTTTACATAGGTGAATTCCATATTCTTAAGGTCACCTATCAATAGCTTCCCCGCGAGGGAAGGTCCTAATCCCGTAATATACTTTATCGCTTCTGCAGCGGCTATCGACGCGACTAAAGCGGGCGTCATCCCGATTACTGGAACTGGACCCGATTCCTCGACATTGGGGAATATGCACTTTAGGCATGCAGTCTTCCCAGGGATTATGAAAGAGATCGCAAAATAGAAGCCGTTAATAGCAGAATAAACGAATGGTATATTGTTTCTAATGCAAAAATCGTTTATTATATACCTAGTTCTGAAGTTATCTGAGGCATCCATGACGAGATCTACTCCACTCAGGAGCTCGGGGGCATTCTCCTCAGTCAACCTCTCAGTTATCCCCTCTACATATATCTCAGAGTTCCTCCTCCTCAGTTCCCTCTCAGCGACTAGGGCCTTCGGGAGCCCTAGGTCATCCTCCCCATAAAGTACCTGTCTGTGTAGGTTATTGAAGCTCACTGAATCCCCATCTATTACCCTTAAATTGACGCCAGCGGAGGCTAAGTAGAGGGATAGGGGAGATCCTATACCTCCAGCCCCAACTACAGCAACGAGGGAGTTCTTCAGTTTGGCTTGCCCTTCCTCACCTATCAGAGGAAGCTGTCTCACGTATCGTAACATCCTCCACCCACCTCAGGTAATCTTCATTAGCGATCTCTATAGGTATCACGAGAATCTCCGGCACTTCGTATGGATGCTCTGCCCTCAAGAAATTGAGGAGTTCCTTAACAAGTTCCTGATGAGTCTTTATCAGGAGAATTATCTCCTCAGCTCTATCGATTTCTCCTTTCCACCAATACTTACTAGTCAAGGGGAACATAGACACACAACTAGCGAGTCTCCTCCTCAGTATCTTATCCGAGAGTTCCTCTGCTTGCTTCAAACTCTCGACAGTGGTCATCACTACCCTCAGCATACGATCACCTACTCGAAGTACCTCTCCAAAATAATTTCCCCCTTCGGGACTATATCCACAATCCTCTTCCAGAGGGGGAATGCTACATTATATACAGAGGTCCCGCCAACAATTGCAAATTTTGTTCCATTATGCGAATGTCCGTGAACAGCTATATCGACTAGTCCCTCGTTCATATAAGCCTCATAACCTCTATGACCCAAGTACCTCCATGCTCTCGGGTTCTCGCCCCTCAGAGTCCTCATAGTAGTAGCGTAGTGAGTCAGCAGAACTGAGATATGCACTTTACCCCTCAGTCCCTTGAGCATCTCACCGATTATCCTAACTCTGTCCTCGTATATCTCCTCTATCTTCGGTATTTTCCTCCTCTGCCAAGTCGTCGGGAGCTCGAGACTCCCCCTCGATCCCACTATACCAATACTAATCCCCTCGATCTCTAAAATAACACTCTCATCGTCCAGAAATAGGACTTCTGGATTATCCCTCCTCAACACTCCCTTAAGGTCGTCGAATTCGTCGTTCCCGAAGACTGCTACGATCTTAGCTCCTGTGCTTGATAACGTATCGACGACCTCACCGTAGTACTCTACTCTCCCTCTATCAATTATATCTCCAGCTAGTAAGATGAGATCGGCCTCCTCGAATTCTCTCGCAACGTCCTTCAGTTCTCTGAGGAATATCGGGGCATGTACATCGGAGAGTCCAAGTATCCTCATTTCCCATCCCTCAAGCTATACCACTCCCGGTTTTTACTTTAACTACCATGACATCATGTGAGGAAGGGGAGGGTCCGTGTGATATTGGAATCGATGATCTGGGACATTAAGAACAAGAGGGAAGATTATAGGATAATTTTCAGGGATAGAGGGATGCCCAATGATATTAGTGAAGTTAGAGGGGATGAGATAGAGGTAAGATCAGATAGGATAGTCTTAAGGGATGGGAGAGAAATACCGCACCATAGGATAATAGCTATCTGGAGGAGAGATGAACTCCTTTACATCAGCCCTCATGAAAGGTAAATATATAACTCCTGAGTCTATTAAGGGAGCGTATCCCTAGCGAAACTTAAAATAAAACTACTTATGTTTCTTAGTGCGATAGAACGATTCCAATGGCCAAATATTTTTAAGTGAAAGTATCAGATTCCTGATATGAGACTGAGTTATAAAGACTTGATGACCTTAGGTATTTTAATAGCATTATCAGGAGAGATTATAAGCTTTTACACAGAATACGTGCTCTTAGTGAAGCCTTGTCTCTCATGCTACATCCTGAGGTACGGTTACCTTACCCTAATACTAGTGCAAACAATATCTATATTTAAGAGAAAGATAGGAATTATTGCTACAATAATTGCGATACTTATAGTAATTATTTCATTATATGGCTTGCTAGGTTACATGAATTACGTCGCTAATCCATGTATCGAAACTTGCCCCTTCGGGGAGGATAGAGAGGTGAGCTTCAGGCTCTTCTCCCTCTCGCTAATCGGAGGAATTGCGGAGCTTGTACTGATGCTCTTAGCTATGAGAAGCATGAGGGAATAGCGGATATCAGTACTGATAGGAGGTCTATGGAGTAGGAAGGGGAGCGAAATGTATATATAGGGTCATCAAGCCCTGCGCATTGGTGAAGACCTTGCCGGAGATCGTCTGCCCAGCTTGTGGTTACGAATTTTACCTAGATGAGGATGATTACGAGGGAGAGCTGCAGTGCCCAAATTGCGGTACATTGCTCGACGTAAGGATAGAGAGGGGTGAATTGAAAGACGTCATCCCACTCGAGGAGGGCCTAGAGGAGGAAGAATGGTTAGAGGATGAGGACTTCTGGGAGGAGGGTGAGGAGGAGACTTTCTGGGAAGAGGAAGAGGAGTTCTAAAAACCTAACAGGAATCTTCCGTTATTTTTCTGAGATAAAAAGAGGTGTTAGAAGCCCGCCCTCTTTAGGAGAAGTTCCCACTCTCTATCAACCCATTCCTGAAATTTCTCGATCATCCATTTATTCTCAGGTCTGAACATGTGCCTGAATCTCGCTTGAAGCTTTAAGTACTCTTCTACAGGTTTCTTCCTATCGGGGTTCTTCGCTATAGCTAATGTGGGACCTGTAAGCTTGTATTGGCCATTCTCAACCTCGTATAGAGGGAATACACATGTCTCCACAGCTAACTTCATGATCTTAATAGTCTCAGATGTCTCACAACCCCATCCCAAGGGGCATGTCGAGAAGGCATGTATGAAAGCCGGTCCCTCTGCCTCGAATCCCTTCCTAAGCTTTACTATCGCATCATTCCAGTATGCTGAGGATATAGTCGCAGCATAAGGTATCCTGTGAGCGACCATTATATCCATTATCGGTTTCTTGAACTGCACTTTACCCTTTATGACACTACCAACTGGTGTAGTAGTCGTCCTAGCTCCGAATGGAGTACCTCCTGACCTCTGGATACCAGTGTTCATATAAGCTTCATTATCGTATAGGACGTAGAGGATCTTATCGCCCCTCTCAAAGGCCCCTGAAATTGCTTGGAGCCCTATATCGTAAGTCCCCCCGTCCCCCCCTAGGACAACTACATCGTAATCTAACTCGACATCAGGATCATTCTCGAATCTCTTTGATCTGTAGAGCTTCTTCCTAGCTGCTTCAACACCAGAGCCCACGGCAGCTGCGTTTTCAAACGCATTATGAGCCCAAGGGACGTTCCAAGAAGTGTACGGGAATATAGTGGTCGCGACCTCCACACAACCAGTCGCTGTGATCCAAACTATGGGCTTCCTCGCAGCCATAGCTATCTGCCTTATTATGATCCCTGCCCCGCATCCAGCACAGAGCCTGTGTCCGGATTCTATAGGCCTTGTCTGGAGCTCCTTTCTGGCTAGCTCCTTTATATCCGGTCTCCAGACTGACATCACTCCCTCACCCCCACATACTTCACTACGGGCGACTCCGGTTCCTCCCTAGCGGAGAGAAGTTCATCAAAGATTTTGACTATGAGCTTGCGCGGGAGATCCCTCCCTCCCAATCCGTATATGTAATTATGTACTATAGGCCTGGAGCTCAAACCATATAGAGCGGATCTCACTTCCGTGAAGAGGGGACCTCCCTCTCCCCCGAAGCTTATACACCTATCTAGGATGCCGACTGCATGGAACTTCGAGAGCTCTTTCCTGATTACATCAGCTGGGAATGGCCTGAATACCCTGAACCTAATCGCACCAACTCTCTTTCCTTCGGCCCTGAGCTCATCCACCACTTTCCTCACTACGCTCATCGTTGAGGAGAGCCCGAAGATCACTACATCGGCATCCTCCGTCCTATATGGGATCATGAAGACGGGCTCATAGGACCTCCCACTGATCTCCCCATACTCCTTATGGACTCTCTCTATTACCGGGAAAGTCTCCTTCATAGCCTCATTCTGCTGGACCTTGTGCTCGAAGTAATAGTCATAGAGGTCGAGTGGGCCGAATGTTATCGGGTACTTGGGGTTGAGCATCAACGGTATCTCCTTCTCGCCATGAATCCTAGGTAGCTTTATCCTAGGGATCTTCCTAACACCGACGAAATCCGAAACAACTTCATCGGGAAGCACTATGACATTCTGGAGTGTATGAGAGATTGTAAATCCATCTAGGGTTACCATCACAGGGAATAGCGCTTGCTCGGCAATTTTGAAGGCCATTATCGTGTTATCGTATGCTTCTTGAGCATCTTCACTGTATATCTGTATCCAACCGGAGTCCCTAGCTCCCATAGTATCGCTGTGGTCATTATGTATATTTATTGGTGCACTCAAAGCTCTATTTACGACAGCCATCACGACAGGAGCTCTAGTTGCTGCCGTAATATACAAAACTTCCCACATCAGTGCTAAGCCTTGCGCTGAAGTCGCTGTGAATGCTCTAGCACCAGCTAAAGCCGCTCCCCACGCAGCACTTAATGCACTATGCTCGCTCTCTACGTGTATGAACTCAGCATCCATCTCACCGTTATTGACGAATTCCGATATCCTCTCAACTATTATTGTCTGCGGGGTTATTGGATAAGCTGAGACTACATCGACGTTACTTTGCTTCACAGCCCAAGCGACTGCTTCATTACCATTGAGTGCCATCACAGTCCCCTTAACTTGCTTCAACATAATGAACACCTCCTCAAACTCTCACCATCTGGATAGCTTTGGTAGGGCACTCAACCTCGCAAATACCGCATCCCTTACAATGATCGAGATCCGGCACTGGAACGCTCTCCCCATCCCACCTGTAGACACTATCTGGACAGTACATCCAGCAAAGGCCGCATTTGATACATTTACTCTCATCGATTTTCGGTTGAAATACAGCCCACTCACCGGTCGGATACTCCTTCGCGCTTATGAAGGCAACACCACCTATTGGAAGATCCTTCCAACCAACTAAACTGGAGCTCAAGCCCTGATCACCTCCTTCACATGATCAACAGAGGCCTCCTTCATCGCTCTCCTCATAGCGTTTATGTTCTTCTGAGCTACATCACCTGACCATCTCCACCTTATACCCTCCTCGAGGTACTCTATCGCTAGTAAATTAGTGGCTGCCAGGAGTAATCCAAGCATCGTAGTATTGGGAGAAGCTCTACCGATCTCTTCCAATGCTATAGTTGTTGCATCCACGCTCCAAACTTCGAATTCGCCTGGGATACTTAACTGCGATCTGACAGACGATGGATCACTATCGGAATTGACTAGTAGCTTACCGCCAGGCTTCAATCCCTCTATGAGTGAGGGGACATACCTCGGCTTCAGTAAACTAGGATCTATAACGATAACGATATCTGGCTCGTATACAGGCCCTCTCTCGACTATGGGTTCATCATCTATCCTGTTGAATGCTGTAACAGGACCACCTAACCTCTCAGGTCCGAATTGAGGGAAGGATTGTGCGTATTTTCCAGCTTTTATCGCGGCATAAGCGAGGACCGCAGAACCGCTCCAAACACCCTGACCCCCTCTTCCATGCCATCTTATCTCTATCAGAGGGACATCACCCTAATCTGAGGGAGTAGTATAAGGTAAAAAGATATCTGATCTCTCTCCCTAGAATATTTTTACAATCCTCACTTTATATGAAAATTTTATACATACATTCGTTCCCCACTGATAAATCTAGAATCGTACTTATGCAATACAAAAAATAAACTGATCTTTTTTATACACCTTAAAGTACGTAGAAAAATATAAATCAGCCAAACTAGATATCTAATATCTCTTGGTGCCGAAACGCCTACTTTAAGTAACAAAATGTACATTTAAGAGATTGACTAGATGCAACGTTCCGACGGATAAGCTCACCTTATAGAAACAGATCCGGGCTAATGCTCTCCGCCCAGGAGTACTATTAGTAAGTAGTGCGGATCTCGAGAAGAGATCTGGATCCAATAATAAGACACCTGGATTAAGATCAGACATTTTAAAGGTCATCAGTCAATCGATCGCGAATTTTTAAATAGATTCAAACCACCTTGAGTCGGTGGAGGTATGCCATCGAGAGGAGGGAAGATAATAGATGAACAAACGGCAGCTCAACTAAGGGCTAGGTTTGAATCTGAGATGGTCAGACCAATCGAAATTTTCCTATTAAAGGGACTCGGGAATGAAGAGTACTCAGAGTGGACGGAGAGTTTGCTCTTAGAACTGGAGGACCTTTCGGAGATGATAGACGTAAGGGTAATAGATGTCAAGGTAGATCCGGAAGCTCTAGAAGAATTCAACGTCACTAGGACTCCGACGATACTACTAGATCCGAGGAGGGGTTACAAGATAAGGTATATGGGCGCCCCACTGGGATATGAGGCTTGGGCTTTCGTTGAAACGATAATCTTACTTAGTAGGGATGAGAGCGGATTGAGCGAGAGGACAAAGGAAATTCTGAGCTCCGTTCATCAGTTTACTAATCTGAACGATATAGATATACATATATTGACATTCGTCACACCGACGTGCCCATACTGCCCCTATCAGGTCCTCTTAGCGAATAAATTCGCTATAGAATTGAAGGGGATTATAGAGGCTGATTGCATAGAGGCTTACGAGAATCCCGATCTAGCTGATAGTTACCAAGTCTCAGCAGTCCCTCATAACGTCATACTACTGAGGGAAGATAATAATGAGGTGATCCTAGACACCTCAGTGGGCTCCCAACCCGAGGAGAAATATGCGATGGATCTGCTCAGGTCACTGAGGTCGAAATATGGAGAGTGAGATACTCTTAACGAACGATGACGGAGTCCATTCAGCACCATTCAGAGCCCTTTGGATCGCTTTATTAGAGGCGAAAATAGGGAGAGTAACTGTAGTCGTCCCCGAGCATGAGATGAGTGCAGCTGGCAAGGGGATAACGCTCCATAAACCCTTGAGGATAAGGAAACTGCCCGTTAAGGTCGGAGGATTCGGTTATAGAGAGGCCTTCACAGTCAGCGGGACTCCTGGAGACGCTGTGACAGTCGCTCTAAAGTTCATAATGAATTCAATGCCCGATATAGTAGTATCGGGGATAAATATAGGGGATAACATAACATTAGATAATTTATTCACGAGTGGTACGATAGCTGCAGCTCTGCAGGCTTCCATAATGGGCATAAAGTCCTCAGCATTCAGCGTCGAGATCCCGGGAGGACAGCTCAGTAGGCCTGTGGATAGGTTCCTCACGCATGCTAGGATAGCAGTGAGGATAACTGAATGGATCCTCAGGAGAGGGATGCCAGAGGGAGTGGACCTTCTTAACGTCAATTTCCCCTATAGGATCTCTCAGGATACTCCTATAAGGATAACGAGATTAGCTAGGGCGAAGTACGAGAACTATGTGCTTGAGAGGATAGACACGAGGGGGAACCCTTATTATTGGCTCGGTGGAAACCCTGTCCCAGTGAGTGAGAAAGACAGAGGGACAGACCTTTACGCTCTGACAGTAGAGAGAGCTATTTCAATAACACCTATAACGTTAGAGATGGATTTGGAACTTTTAGATTGTGATGAAGTCAACAGAAAGAGGAAGAGGGCACTCGAGGAACTCGAGTCACTCGTTGAGTACTTGAAGGAGTCCTTGAGTGGGACTTAAACGTTGAGGAGGACGAGCCCTCCGCTCACGATATCCCTCACGAGCTCCCCCTCGAGCTCGAAGATAGCGATTTCAACAGTCCCGCCCACATAACCCTCGACCAAGTGGCCCGCTAAAGCCCTCCTCTCATCCCCCAATACTACGTGTATATGAGCGAACGGCTTACCTTCCTTCAAGCTCACGTTTCCTACTAATGAGGCCAGTTCCATAGGTTCCTCTAAATTCATGTACCTATAGCTCTGAGTTTTTATATCGAAGAAAGCTATCTTACTTCTCGAGAGGAGTCCTAATCCAAGTATAATTGCTGCTTTAATATCATTCTCCTCGCATACCCTCGAAATCTCCCTCAAGACTTCCTTCCCCTGATCCACTCTGAGCAAGTGAACTCTCTTGAGTCCGAAGGATCTCAATCAACCACCTCCTCTTATAGGATATATGAGGGGGATATTGCCCCCACCCGCGATTATTATAGTGGCATTGGATTTGGAGATATCCTTTAACCCCTCCATATACACGAGGAGGGAGGCTATCTCATCCGGCTTAGCTCCCTTCCTAACGAGTATATCGACGATCTTAGAGGTAGCATTTATCAATATGAGCCTAGATTTTGCTTCTCCTTCAGCTTCTAAGATCTTAGCAGTAGCGCTAGCGTTCGCTAGTATGAGCGTCCTGTTCCTCTCGAAGTATGCAGCTATCATCCTCTGCTGAGATGTCAACTTATCCTGTATCGCTTTCAGGAACTCATCAGGTAGCCTTATGTTCCTGATGTAGACTTCATCCAATATTATGCCTCCTCCGGTCGTGGGATCCTTGCTCAAAGAGGACTGTAGGGCCTCAAAGATCTCAACACCTATCTTCCCTCTAGCCAAAGGGACCTCTGCTGCCTCATAATTCGATACGACATCTCTGCAGACTTGCCTTATCGCTGGGACTATGAGCTTGTCCTTATAATCTATAGCGGGATAATTCCTCACGAGTACTGGTAAGGAGCTAGGGGAGATATGCCACCTCACTGTTATATCGATCCAAGCTTGTAAGCCATCTTTAGTGAGGGTTTCTACAGCCGGATAATCCCCTATGGGGCTACCGTAACCGTATCTCGTCGCATTAATATCGGTCCACATATGGAGGACATCTGTGGCTATGTAAACCTCCTTGACGAATTGCCAGGGCATCTTGAATGCTACTCTAGGCCCTACGACAGGATCCGAGATCTTCCCAGTTAGTGGATCCACTGTGACAGCTGCGTAGCCTAGATCCACGACATATACGCTGAGGTAAGATAAGAGCAAAATTATTAAAATTATGAAGGCAGCTATAAAAACTTTATGACCAAGCCTCCCCCTTATGGGCAGCTCAGGAGCGTACACGGGGATCTCATCATCCTTCCTCGGCATAGCATCACCTTCAGCCGTGATATGGGAGCCCTTTCTCTTCCTCCTTATAAACCTCGCTCTCTGGGAGCTTCACTTCCTCTTTCATCACTTCAGCAGCTATTTCAGCCTCTCTCTCCAGCTTTTCTAAGTCTATCTTGAATTTGAAAAGTTTTGAAAGGGCTTCTAATACCATCTTAGATGCCCTCGGGTCTGGGAACGCCCCATTTGTCGTCCCCAGGAGGCAAGCGCTCGTTAAACCCTTGAGGTCCGCTAATCCCACTAAAAGACCGGCAGCGCCGGTCACATATCCTCCAGTCAGCGGCTTGACACCGACTTCGATGAGCTTCTTCATGAACTCCTCATCGTTCGTGCAAGCGAATACGCCTTTAACCTCGGGGGAGCCGGGGACGTAGCCCCCCATCGTTATAACTATTTTAACGCCTAATTGGATTGCGTAATCCAAGACGAGATCTCCTATCTCGTACTGCCCGAATATAGTTGGTTGAACTTCCGAAGTTAGGACTATGAGATCCAAACTATCTCCTCTAGCTAAATAGAGATCGTAACTCGGGGGTAGGATGTCTTCCTCCTCTATCCTAACGCCTGAGGACCCATCAGGCAGGGGTAAGTAATCGCTATATATGACAGCTATTTTCTCAGACTCTAAGGTCTCTATCAGATAATTAGCTGCTATTTTACCGACTAGGCCGAGTCCAGGAACCCCCTGCACCAGAACGGGATTCCTAGGTCTCACATCCTTCAACTTAATCAACTCAATGTACCCCAAGCGAACACCCTCCTCCCATGAGAGATTCACTTAAAAATGAAAAATAGTACCAGTACCGATATGGAGTACGTAGTCATAGGCCATGGTACTGCGGGCCAGACTGCAGCAGCAGTTTTGAAGAAAGTAGATCCAGAATCGAATGTCACGGTGATTGAGAAGGGGATTCATGTAGCGATACATCCTTGCTCACTCCCCATGGTGCTCAGTGGGAAGCTCTCACTTCAGGATATCGAGGAGAGGGTCCCCAGAGGTAAGGTGAACTTATTGCTGAGAAGTGAGGCTAAAAGGATAGATAGAGAGAGGAGATATGTATATTTCATCAGGGATGGAACGCAGGAATCTATCTACTATGATAAACTCATCTTAGCGACTGGCCTGAGCCCGATAATACCTAAGGTCGAGGGTATGGGCTTAGAGGGAGTGGGCACTGTCTGGGATCTGGAGACTGTGAGCGAATTGCTCAAGCATCTAGGGAACAAAGTAGTAGTGGTAGGAGGGAGTGCTACAGGCATAGAAGTGGCTTCTGAGCTAGCTAGCACTGGAAGGGATGTCACGCTGATAGAGGCCATGGAACAGCTAATGCCGGGGAAGGTGGATCCCCCTATATCGTCTATGGTGATGAAATCTCTGAATGATCTAGGTGTCAGGGTGATGCTTAAGGCACCGATGGAGAGATTAGAGGGATCTGGAGGAAAATTAACGCATGTAGTGACACCTAAGGGCAGGATAGAAGCTGATACAGCGATAATCGTGATAGGAGCTAGACCTAACGTGGAGGTAGCTCTGAGCTCTGGGTTGGTGATAGGGGAGACTGGAGGAGTGAAAGTAGATGAATACATGTTCACATCGGATCCTAATATTCTAGCAGCAGGAGATGTCGCCGAGGTTAAGGATTTCGTCTCAGGCAAGCCCACGTTAACCGGCTTGGCTTCAACAGCATTAGTTCAGGGCAGGATCGCAGCTGAGAATGCTGCGGGTGGGAGAATTAGATACTTAGGGGCCCTATCTCCATTCATAGTATCAGTAGGAGAATATTTCTTCGGGGGCGTCGGTTTATCAGCGACGAGAGCTGATTCTCTCAAGATGGAGTACAGAGCATTCAGGTTCTCTGGTCCCGACTTACCGAAGTACATGCCCGGGAGGGACGATACCGTAATTTGGCTGGTCACGGATAGAGATGGTAGGATCCTAGGAGGCCAAGTTTTCGGGAGGAGGGGGGTCAGAGAGAGGATACTCTTCTTAACCGCAGCCATATACGCTAGATTTAAAGTGGAAGATATCAGGATAATGGAATTCGCATATCAACCGGAGGTCTGCGATGTCCTAGAACCTATCGCTACAGCTGCTGAAGGTATGTTCAGGAAATATCTTCTCAGATCCGAAGGCTAATTGATATCTAAAATTTCCTCGATCACCACTCTAGGGTCTTCCAGATCCTCCACTAGAGAGCTAGTATCCACGATATAGGAATCGGGATCCTTGAGGATCATCCTGATTATCCTGACAGCTTCCTCTAGTGAGTCGGCCCTCCATATAGGGAACCCCATATCCCTGAGGAAGTCATTGACATACAGCTTTACTTTCAGAGGGAATGTGCAAAGGGAGGGCGTCCCCAATAGAGCCGCCTCCCTCGCCATAGTACCGCCCCCGGTCACTACTAAGGCGACCCTCCCGAAGAGATCGAGAGTATCTACTGTTTCGCTTAAAATAGTAACTTTTTTACCATATTTCTCCTTAATCATTGTGAATTGACTCTCATACCTCGGCTTTATGATTACATCAGCCCCCATCTCTATGATAGCATCCACGAGTTTCATCGTGAACCCCTCCCTCCCGAGCATGTAAGATGCCCCACTCTCCTCAGGTCTAATGAAGACCTTAAACTCTCTTTTCAAGTTTCTTAAACTATTTAATCGATCTTTAACCCATGCTATCTCATCAACTCCCTTATATGGGACTAGAGATTCCTTAGAAGCTCCTAGCCTTATCATATCATCCTCCGGGATCGCGGCTGGGTATACAACCCTCCAAGAGAGAGGAAGAGTGAGTCTCCCGACATGATAAGAATGAGGAGAATCGTTCATCGTTATCGATCTGATAGAGAGTCCATAAGCTACTCTTACGGCTTCAGGAGAGGAGAAAGATATTAGAAAATTGGGTCTGTAATCGTAGATGAAATCTGAGAGTAGTTTCACTCTCTCAGCATAAGATATGAGCTTTTCCCTCAAGCCACCGATAGAATAATCTCCTATCTGAACGGAATTTACATCGAGTCCCCTCAATATTTCGATAGATTCCTTATATCCCTTCACTGTTATCACGTACTCCCCTCTCACTCTCTTAGCGATCGATGACATGAGTCTAGCTTGCTTCGGCGTTATTACATCAAACCAGATCCTCATTTATGCTCTCCCTTCAGGGATTCTAATGTCTTCTCTAGGAATTGGAGTCCCTTCTCGAGTAATTTGATCCCAGATTCTGTTATCTCGTAGTAATTCCTCATCTTACCGGTATCCTCCCCCCTCCTGACTGAAATCCTCACGTAGCCCTTGGCTCTCAAAGATCTCATGACCATGTAGGCGGTCACTCTAGCTGGCTTCCAACCGAACCTCTCCTCTATGAGCTTCCCGATCTCATAAGGGTAAGCTGGTCTCTCCTTGAGTATTGAGAGTATGTAAAGCCAAAGGTTCTCCTTAGTAAGTTTCTCCTCTAACCTCTGTAAAGGAGCCGGTGCCTTAACCGACGTACTCCGCTGAGCCAACTTCCTCACCCTGGAACACTTGTTCCTCCCTCAATCTCCTCTCGATCTCCTTGAGTATCTCGCTCTTTATCTTATCTATCTCCTCTATCTGTCTATCTAGTGACTCGAAGTCCAAACCCAATGAGAAAACTGCATCTAAGGATAATAAGACACTTTTAGCAGCTCTAGGATCTGGAGAGTAGTCCGGGGATACACCACTCAGCACCAGGCTCTTGATCCCCCTTATCTTAGCCATCCCGAGAACGGAACCAGCTAGACCGACTACTACCTTTATTAGATCTTCTTTTACAGCGTTAGCCCTCAAAAATAGATCTAAAAGTTCATTATCCGTTCCGAAGGCTATCACTTTACCAGCAGCACTCCCCTCAACGAAGCCCGTTATCACTATTATCCTCTTGACGCCCAAGTTCGAGAGGATCCTCATGATCTCATTCGCTATCTCCATAGCGCCCCAAGCTAGAGGTTGTACGTCGCTAGTCACCAGCAGGAGGGGTGGATCTCTCAATTGGAATATCGACACCGAGGGCAGGAGGAACTTACCGTCCTCAGTTACGGAGATACCTACCATGTTGTTAGGGAATACTAGATGCTCTGAGTATATTCTCACTATAGGTATTGCGTTCTTCTCCCTCACTAAATATGTTATCACTTGTTCTCCGACATTAGCCACTCCTGGGAATCCGATTATCGCTATCTCAGCACCTAGAGGTTTCGATAATTCCACGATTTTCATCCATCCCATTAGTCAGACCCATTCATAAGCGCGTGTTGATTATTAAATCGAATCGCTGTCGATGCGACTTATGAGGAGGGTTATCCTGCTCATAATAGACGGCTTGGGTGATAGACCATCGCAGTCCCTGAAGTGGCTGACCCCTCTTCAAGCGGCTGAGATACCCAATATGGATCTGATGGCAGCGAAGGGGATCTTAGGCATGCAATATCCGATAGCTCCCGGGGTCCCCCCGGGCAGTGACTCCGGTCACCTCTCCATATTCGGGTACGACTTAGATAAGGAGTACCCAGGTAGGGGAGTGTTCGAAGCTTTGAGCGAGGGGGTAATCAGCGATGGTGTGATATTTAGGGCTAATTTCTCTACAGTGAGGGAGGAGAACGGGAAGCTCTTAGTCTTAGATAGGAGAGCTGGGAGGATCGAGGGGGAAGATGCTTCGTTATTATCATCTGAGTTAAAGGAACTCTATTTACTGAATGGTGAAGTTAAGGCCAAATTTATACATACATTAGAGCATAGAGGGTTCTTAATTTTAGAGGGAGAGGGGTTGTCGAGTTCTGTCACTGACGTAGATCCCCATGAAGAGGGTTACTACGTCTTAGAGCCCGAGCCTATCGAAGACAAAGCAGTTAGGACTGCTGAAGCAATCAGGGAATTTCTCCTCCTCTCTTATAGGATACTGAGGGATCATGAAGTGAATAGGAGGAGGATAGCTGAAGGTAAGCTACCAGCCAATTTCATACTCTTGAGAGGAGCTTCCTCCCCTCCGAAACTTGAGCCCTTCTCCTCGAGGTGGGGATTCAAGCCAGCAGCTGTAGCAGCGGGGCCCATGTACAAGGGGATCGCTAGAGCCCTGGGGTTCGAGGTATTCCACCCGCCCGGTGCGACGGGCCTCCCGGATTCTGATTTCTCCTCTAAAATAAGGAAAGCTCTAGATCTTTTGGACGAATTTGATTTCATTTACGTCCATATGAAGGGGACTGATGTCGCTTCACACAATAAGGATCCTGAGCAGAAGGTCAGAGTCTTGGAGAGGATAGACCTAGCTCTAGAGCCCCTAACAGACCCACCCGAGGATCTGCTAGTCGTCATAACGGGGGATCATGCAACTCCATGCTCCCTCGGTAAGCACTCTGGAGATCCCGTCCCAGTTCTCTTCTACGGAAAGGGGCTCCCTAAAGATGACTCATCGAACCTCCACGAATTGGAAGCTCAAGTAGGTGGCTTGGGATGGTTCACTGGGTCTGATATGATGAGGTTGATATTGAATTACTCCGACAGGGCCCTCGAGTACGGATTGAGGCCCCTCCCCAAGCCCAGGTATTACATACCTAAGGTCGAAATGCTGAATCCCTTAAAGCTTTAAGCCCATCTAACCTAATATTTTTATCCTCAATCCCCATAAGACGGAAAGCTTCTCCCCTAAGTTGACATGCCTTACATACCTCTGAAGTAGTGGGCTCCCCGCACACTGAACACTTCCTCAAGCCGATATCGATCTTCATCTTCGATGAGATGTTCTCGAGGAATAAGAAAGCTCTGAGCTTTGCTCCAGGATTAGAATCCTCTATGAGATCTATTTCCCTCCTTATACTTATTCTCATTCCTTGAGCTAGAGGGCACTTCCCTAAGTGAGCTGGGATCCCGAGAGCTACAACAAGACTAGCTATCTCCCTCTCATAGACGTACTTCAATGGTCTAACCCTGGGGACGAGTCCCTCCCCATACTTCCTCTCATGCCTTATCGTCTTCACTAGAGCGTTAGCATCCCCCCTCACGAGGTTCATAATAGAGGTCTGGACTAAGTCATCCAGATTGTGGCCAGTAACTAAAACCGTAGCCCCTATCTCTCTCGCTACTGCATTCAATAATTGCCTCCTTAAAACACCGCAGTAAGTACAAGCATTCCTCTTCCACCCCTTCGGTATAGCTAGCCTCAGATCCTCTAGGGAGAACCCGAGGATATCCCTCATTTGGATAGTAAGATGTCTGACTTGCAGCTTCTCAGCTAACTTCCTCGCTAGTTCTATGGAAGATCTCCTATAGAGAGTCCCCTCATCTAATGTCACTGATATCACCTTCAAATCTAACTCTCTCATCTCATCAGAGAACTCTTTGGTCAAGAGGAGCGCTAATGAGCTGTCCTTCCCTCCCGAATGAGCTACCATTAATTTGTCCCCTGGGAGGAGTTCCTTCTTCATCACGGACCAGGCTCTCCTCTTGATAGAACTCATCAGACAATTAGCGCATAGAGAGACTCCAGTAATATGATTAGTGTAGATAGCTTCCTCAGATCCGCAAACATCACATAACCTCATGATCTCACGCTTCTATCTCCCTTTAGGACTCCCCATATCAGAGGCATCGGGAGTATTAACAGCTCTGAAGCCCCCATACTTATAGGGCATTCCTCTGGGGATCTCAAGAATCCGATCACCTTGATCTATCGGTAGGGCTCTCGTGGAGGGTTATCCTGAGCCATGTCACTAAGTCACCGTCCTCAAGGTAGCTGTCATCTGAACGAGGCCTACCGTTAACTAAGAGGAGGATCTCCCATTTATTAAGCCCTAGGATCCTATAGAGATCCGATAACTGGACATTTGCCGGTAGCACTCTCTCCTCTCCCGCTACGGAAACTTTTATAGTCTCCCTCAAGATCTCCCCTGATCCTTATGTATTTATCTAAAAAGGCGATTATCGATGGAGTCAGCTTCGAGGGGGAAGCCGTGGTCCTAGGTGAGACGATAATAGGCAAGGGGTCCGTGATAGGGTTCTACTCAGTGATAGGATATCCAACACTTCCGAAAGTGAGGGGTAGGGAAGTGAGCATAGAGGAGTACGATCGCTTGAGCGAAGGAGCTAAGTTGGGGGAGGGGTGCTTCATAAGGAGTCATTCAGTCATATATGAGAGGGTGACTCTGGGCAATAACGTTCAAACCGGGCATTCTGTCCTGATAAGGGAGGACTCGAGTGTGGGAGATCGTACTTTGATAGGGACTCATTCCATTGTGGATGGAAGGGTTAAGATAGGGAGGGATGTGAGTATCCAGAGCGGGGTCTATATACCTCCGATGAGTGAGATAGGCGATAGGGTCTTCCTAGCGCCATTCGTGGTAATCACTAACGATAAATATCCGCCGAGTAGGAGGCTGTCGGGAGTCAAGATAGAGGATGATGCGATAATAGGCGCTAATTCCGTACTAGTCTCAGGTGTGAGGATAGGGGAAGGTGCTGTAGTAGCCTCAGGAGCTGTTGTAACTAGAGATGTCGAGCCCCGAAAGGTCGTTATGGGAGTCCCAGCGAGAGTCGTCGGAACTAGAGAGGAGTATGATAGGAAAAGGAGGGAATATGAAGGGATCTAGACGTCTTCAATACCACCTTGAGTTATAACTATCTCAACAGTGCCTTCTGGGAGGTATGGGCTCTTAACGAGTTTCACGACCCTCCTATCCTTCTTCCCTCTCTTTATGTAAAGTCTCGCTGTCACCCCGTGCCCCAGGACATGACCTCCTGCGGGCTTATTAGGGTCGCCGAAGAAAGCTGTAGGATCTGCGACGACTTGATTCGTGACTATTACAGCCATATTATACCCTAATGCGAGTCTGAGAAGCTTGTGTAAGTATTTATTGAGCTTCTGCTGTCTCTCGGCTAAGGTCTCCCTGCCCACGTACTCCCCCCTGAAGTGACTTATGAGGGAATCCACTATTATGAGGCCGATATCCCTCTCCTTTATGTATGATTCAGCTCTTTCAGTCACTATCATCTGATGATCGCTCGTGAAAGCCCTAGCATAGAGTATGTTCTTTAAAGCATACTCGGGATCGAGCTTGAACCTTTCTGCTATCTGTATTATCCTCTCTGGCCTAAAAGTACCCTCAGTATCTATGTACATAGCCCCTCTACCGAGTCCACCTTTATCCTCAGCTAATTGAACAGTTACAGCCATCTGGTGGCAGAATTGAGTCTTCCCAGATCCGTAAGGACCGTATATCTCAGTTATAGATTGTGTTTCGACACCCCCTCCTAATAATTCATCTAGAGCTTTCGACCCTGTCGTTATCCTTTGAACGGCCTTCCTCTGCTGATAAAAGTCATAAGCCGACATGACATCTATATTGAGCTTACTCCTCGCGGCCTGTATTATCTTTTGAGCGACAGTCTCACTTATCCCAGCATATACCGCGAGCTCGGAGGGTGTTGACATCGCTATAGACTCTAAGCTAGTGAAACCAGCCTCCACCAACCTCCTAGCAGTAGCGGGACCAACCCCCTCGAGCTCGGTCAGATCATATTCCCCGGAGACATCGGATTCCTCCTCATAATAATCCTCACTCTCCTCCTCAAATTCATCCTCAGGAGGTTCCTCTACTCTGACCTTTCTCCTCGGGATGTACCATCACCTTCCAGAGGAAGTTGAACTAGCGGGTATATAATCTTTAATGAGATGAAGTGAGCTTGTAGCTCAATCTCCATGAGCTTAAGATTCTTCTGTTATAAAATTCCCAGTTTCAGATACCTCAGGGAACTCCTTTATATACTCTTTGCTCCTCCAGAGGTAAGATCCTATAGCTAAGGAGGGCAGCGTTATCAGAAGACCCTCGGGCGGTAGGTTTACCATTATCAAGATTCCTGTGAGTGCCAAGATCAGATAAAAGATCGATAAAACTCTGACAGCGAACTTCCTGTCCAAGAGAACTCCTGAGGCTAGTGCAATGAGAACGAACCCGATGAGTACGCCTATATAAGATAATTGGGTTTTCACACTAAAAACTATCGAGAAATATATTAAAAGGATAGAAATTACTATGGTTACTGATACAGAAATTAAAATTCCTAACTTTAACTTCAAGGAAGATCACCCTCTTTTAATGCCGAAGCTATCGTAGGCACGACGCTCGCTCTCGATCCAGACCATTCTAGCGTATCCGTCGCCATTATGATATCCGCTCCTGCTCCTATTATCCTTTCCAAGGAGCCGGGGACGATCACGGGGTGGACGAAAGCGGCTATAAGAAATCTAGCGCCCATCATCTTAGCCGCTCTGATGGCATTCGCCATAGTCCCTCCGGTAGAGACAATATCATCGACCAAGATAACGTCCCTCCCCTCGAGCTTGAGCTCCTTAACGAGAGTCCTTATTTCCCCTGAGCTGAGATCCCTTTCCTTCCCGAAAGAATCGAACTCCTCCGTCCCATAGTACTCAGCGAGCTCCCTAGCCCAATTTATGCTCTCAGTATCCGGTCCCAAGATGAAAGGATCCCTCAAGGGTATCCTCTTGAGCTCCTTAGCTAGGGATTCGAACCCGCTTAAGTTGTAGAAATCGGCCCTTCTGAAGATCGCCTTCGCATCGCTCACTCTGTGGAGGTGGGCTGTGACTGTGATGACCTTATCGACACCCGAGTCCTCTAGGAGCTCAGCCACGTATTTGGAAGAGAAAGGCTCTCCCTCCCTGAATATAGCATCTTGCCTCGAGTAGGGGAAATAGGGCATTAGTAAGTATATCGATCTCGCCCCCATATGCTCCTTGAGGTTCCTCACTGTGAAAAGGATCTCCATTAGATAACTGTTCGGTTGACAACTCCCTGCCCTCATCCTCATGGATAATAAGATGTCCTCACCATACACATTACCCAAGACTCTGGGACACACTTCTCCGTCCGGGAATACCCTCCTATCGACCGGTACGAGCTTCGTTCCGAGCCTCCTTGAGAGTTCGGTATTGAATCCATCCTCCGGACCCACTACCAGCATATAGGCTACTCAATGCTTAGAGGTTAAAAATTAAGCGGTGAGGTATTGCGTGATGTTAGTGGCATTCGAAGGGATAGATGGGGCTGGAAAGACGACGCAGAGCAGGAGGTTATTCGCTAAACTAACAGAACTCGGTATGAGAGTTATCTACACTAAGGAACCCACTGAGGGGGAGATAGGGAAGATACTGAAGAGAGCGCTCAAAGGAGAAATAGAACTCGATCAGAGGACGATAGCTCTTCTCTTCGCGGCGGATAGGATCGAGCATATGAGGAGCTTAAATGTAGATTGGATAGTAATACTGGATAGGTATTTGCTATCATCTCTAGCTTATCAGGGAGCCTTCCTCCCCATTCAATGGATAAATGAGCTCAATAGATGGGTGAGATTACCGGATATAGTCTTCTATCTCGATATAAGTCCCGATATTGCTATTAATAGAATTAAGAATAAGGAAATGTATCATTCATTAAATTTACTAAGTATAGTAAGAGAGAATTACCTTAAGCTCATTCAGGCAGAACCTTGGAAGTCTATAACGTACTTAATAGACGCTGGGAGGAAGGAGGAGGAGATCTCGGAGGAAATCCTTAATATATTGCTCAGGAGATTGGGGGAGAGAGGATGAAGTTTGTAGCAATAGGCAACGCCAATGTAGATATAAAGATATTCTTAGAGACAATACCCGGGCAGGATGAGTCAATAGATGCTCTCGCTATCACCATGAACGCTGGGGGGGCGGCCTCTAACTTCGCTATAGCAGCAGCTAAGATCGGCATAGAATCTTATATAATCGCATCGCTCGGGAACGATGAATTAGGTAGATTTTACTTAGAGGCATTGAGGAAGGGGAACGTGAATACATCGTACATAAAGGTAGTCGAAGGTGTTAGGACGGGCCTCGCTCTCATACTGAACGTATTAGGTGAGGATAGGAGGATGATACAAAGCTCAGGGGCAAATGAAGAGCTCACACCTTCAGATATCTTGGAGAGGAGGGAACTCATATCTTCAGCTGATGAAGTCCACATGGCGACTGTGAGGCCGGATATAGCGGAATCCGTCCTAGAGATGAGGGAGGCTTCTTGGGATCCGGGGATGAGGATGATCGCGAAGTACAAGCGTAAGATATGGTCTCTCATCGGCAGGGCTGGGAAAGTCTTTCTGAATGAGAAAGAGGCCCAAGAACTCTCAGGGGAGAGAGATCCTATAGATTGCGCTGTCAAAATAGCGAAAGAAGGACCTAAGGAGATAGTGATAAAGATGGGATCTAAGGGCTCCTTAGCGTACGTGAATGGCGAAATACATCGCGTCGATGCGATCCCAGTCAAGGTAGTCGATACGACTGGAGCTGGTGATATATTCGCAGCTGTGTATCTCAAGGCCAGGAGGAAGGGGTTCTCTATAGATGATTGCTTGAAGCTAGCGAACGCTGCTTCAACGATAAAGGTCTCGAGACCGAGTGGTGTAGATAGCATGCCGACTTGGGATGAGATACAGACGATGAAACTAATATTCTATGGGAAATGAAGGTGGTAGAATGGAGAATCAGAGGGAAATTCCGAGAATTGGGATAAAAAATGTGATACTAATCTTAGTGGGATTAGCTCTTACAGTACCTCTCCTCATCACTTTCGACTTCAAATCAGCTGCAGAGAGGATAGCTGAGATCGGCATAGTGCCTATAATATTGGCTTTCGCTTCAATACATATAGGAGTCCTCTTCTATATCTTAGGATGGTATTTCCTCCTAGGGAGGCGAGTACCATTCAGGGAGGCCTTCCTAATAGGATGGGTGAGTCTCTTCGTGAGCTTACTGATTCCAACAGCTTCTACAAGTGGAGAAATAGCTAGGATATACTTAGTGAGTAAGAGAGATAGTATAAGTCCAGCTGAAGCACTCTCCTCAATAATAGTCCATAGGATAGTCATGATAGTTCCTTTCATAGTTAGCATAACACTTGGCTTCTCCTATTTAATGAGTTTCGCTTTCAAGGGCGACGCAACTGTAATATTACTGCCCATAATAATCCTGGCACTAGTTTTCTACATAATATACGAGATCAGCCTGAGGGAGGATTACATAGAGAGAGCGATCTCAATAGTGGAGAGGGTCCTTAAAAGGAACTTGGAGAATAGCAGGAAGATGGCAAAGGAATATGTCTCCTCCTTCAAGTATTTGATATCGAATAAGTCCATCCTCTCAATCACAATGGCTTGTGCTTTCCTCAACTGGTTCTTCGATATGCTCCCCATCTTCATCTATTTTCACGCATTAGGCCATAATCTGAATCCCCTCTTGGGGGTACTCATCTACTCAGTATCCATAATACTCATCCTGATCCCTATAGGGATCCCCGGGAATGTGGGCATTAGGGAATGGGTGATGACAGCACTATTAACGACAATAGGACTTAGCAGCGGGGAGGCGCTCGCGATAACACTAACATCATCTACGATAACTGTATTCCTGAATGAGCTTTTCTTCGGGCTCTTAGCTTACGTGATCCTACTCTCTTCCCCTAGCCCAAGTAAAAGTTTTAATTAAATACGTGCGACAATATAGAGGGATCCCGTGCCTAGGTTCGCATCAAGGATGAGTAGTCTGGGTGTTGAGGGAGCTTTTATAGTCCTAGCGAAAGCTAGGGAGCTGGAGAGAGAGGGAAAGCATATAGTACATCTTGAGATAGGGGAGCCGGGATACAATCCGCCTAAACATGTGATAGAGGCTACTAAGAAGGCAGTAGAAGAGGGTATGACGAAATATACTCCATCCGCAGGGATTTATGAGTTAAGGGAAGCTATAGCTGAGAGAGTTTCTGAGACTAGAGGTATAGATGTTAAGCCTGAGAATGTCGTAGTTACTACTGGTGCTAAGCTCGCGATATTCGGCGCTCTAATGTCATTTATAGATCCAGGGGATGAAGTGATAATCCCGATGCCAGCTTACCCAACTTATGAAAGTGTCACTAAGTTTGTAGGAGGCATCGTGAAACCTGTAGTCCTGAAAGAGGAGAGAGGTTTCTCCCCAAGCATAGATGACATAATGAAGGAGGTTTCGAACAGGACGAAAGCTATAGTGATAAATACGCCCTCTAACCCAACTGGGGCCGTCTACAGCAGGAGAGATTTGGAGGAGATAGTCAAGCTAGCGAGGGAGAGGGATATCTTAGTGATATCTGATGAGATCTACGAGGATATAATATTTGACGGCAGGAAGCATGAGAGCATACTATCGATACCAGGAGCTGAGGAAGTCTCTATAATGATAAGCGGGTTCAGTAAGACATGGGCTATGACAGGATACAGATTAGGATATGCTGTCGGAAAGAAGGAGTTCGTAGATAAAATAGCTCAAGTGCAGCTCAATACATCGTCCTGCCCCGCTCATTTCGCTCAAGTCGCAGCTATACATGCTATAAGGGGACCTCAGGATGAAGTACATGAGATGGTTAGGGATTACGAGAGGAAGAGGGATGCTATATACGATGAGATATCTAGGATAAAGGGATTCAGCATGCTTAAACCAGCGGGAACATTTTATGCGTTCCCGAACATAAGAGGAACAGGGCTATCATCGAATGAGCTCGCAGATAGACTTTTACGTGAAGCTGGAGTGGCTCTTCTCTCTGGAACGGCTTTCGGAGATGCTGGTGAGGGATACTTGAGGATCTCTTTCGCGGGTCCCATGGAGGATATAAAAGAGGGAATGAGGAGAATAAGGGAATTTATTTCATCACTATAGATCTAATATTTCAACTTTTTTCTCTTCTGTATCTACGACAGCGATAGTTCTCCTCCCAGATAACTTGCCGCAGGTCTCCCCTGGATTCACTACGAGTGCTTCATTAACTCGCTCGACGTGGACCTCGTGCGTATGCCCGTAGAGGATGAAATCGAACCTCCCGCTCCTGGCTAGCGATATCGCGACAAATTTCGTCAGATCTTTTTCCCCAAATCCGTGAAAAATCAGAAATCTCTTCCCATTTATCTCGAGTTCAACGGGACTGGGATGATAGATACCTCCCTCATTACTCATGAGTGCTACGAGCACCTCTGAATCATTATTGCCCCTGAGGATCCTGAACGGTATTCCCGAGTTTAGAATTGGAATTAATGCAAATGGCGAGATAAGATCACCTAAATGAATTATTTCATCGACACCTATCCTCTGAAATATCTCTAAGGCCCTTTCAATAGATTCTACATCATCATGAGAGTCCGACATCACTCCTATGAGCATAACATCACCCACTGCTCTCCCATCTAGAATACTAAAAATTCACTCGAGGACCTTGAGTGCCTCCATTAAGTAATCCCTTCCCTCAGGTGTCGAAAATAAGGGGATATCCCAATCGACTTCAGGAACCCTTCTAACGACTTTTCCTGACTCATGAGATCTTTCCTCATACTTCTTTCTGACGATAACACCTCTCCTCTGCCATGGAGGTATTTTGGTGATATTTATCCCTAGTTTAGTGAAGATAATTTCATGTAGACTATCCGCTTTCTTATTCCTCAGCTCCTTGACAGCATCCTCTCTACTCAACCCTGATCTCTCTAAGGCGAATAACGCATAGGAATTGAGGGCGTTCCTCCATGCTTCAGATTGTCTCCAGCTGAGATAACTTATGATTTCATCTAAATCCCTTAAAATGATTATTCTCGCATCAAAGCACACTGGATAATTCAATACCATTGAAACAATGGCCGAGGAATGGGAAGGTATAACACTTATGAGTTTCTCGACTCTCCCGCTCCACGGAATTGGTGGATGTAGGAGGAACGAGATCTCATCGGAGAAAGTGAAGGATAGTGCTAAAGGAAATCCCATCTTCATCAGAGATAGGGGGGCTTGAATAAGCGCTTCTATCAGCCTCCGATCGAAGGGTCTCTCTAGTCCTAGTCCCTCCGCTACCTTGTGGAACCTCCAGCCATCTATCCTCACCATCACAGGGGCATCGGGGGGGATCCTCAACCCTGAGAAGATCTCCCTCTCCTTCCAATTAGTACTCTTAGTGGATGCATCCATCAGAGGACCTCCAGCAGATTCACTGATATCCAATGGATTACGCTTTCCTCTCATAGAAGCGAATCCAATGATATCGCCTGAAGATTAACATCATCCGCTCAGCCTCGATATATTCTCTGCGACCTCAAGCACGGCTGATTCCACATCATCTTTAGTGGTCTCCACTGTTATTATTCCCCTAGCTTCCACTAATTCCTTCAGCTTTGAGTCGAATTTCTTAGCGATTAGGACTTCACAGTCCCTCAATATCTCGAGGACTGAGGCAATACTCTTACTCTCCCTCCTCGTGTTGACCCTCATCTCTATTTTCGTAGGACTTTTTCCTAAAATATCATATATTGCAAAGAATTTTGCACTATGGAAGAACTTATCATATAAGCTCTTACCATCATCTGTAGCAACAGCCACTCTAATCGGCAAACCATCTCATCCTCCCAGAGCATCCTATACCATGACTATCGCTCAAGAAGATATAATGTTTTCAGACCCTCCCCAATATACTATTTAACCTATCCTTGAAATTCGTGAGCACAGGAACCATCCTTCCGGAGTCTATTATCATCGATAAGAAACCCATCCCCCCGAAAGCTGACCATTCTGACTCCCCTCTGAGCAATTCAATAGCCTCAGAGTATAAGTCGATACCATCCGGAGCTAACATGTAAACGAGGCCAAGCGGAGGGTCGTAGAAGAATGTTATTGCCACATCTACGAACTTCCTGGCCTCTATTGAGAGTACAAATCTCTGATGAGGCTCACTGACTTCCCATATACCAACTGAACCATCTAGGAGGAAGGGCTCGCTTAAGGAGTCCTTAATCTTAGCTTCGACTTCAGGTACCTTCGACCTCAATATACTCGCAGTTACAGAGCTCCCCCTTATGAACCACCAAGGGTCCTCTGCTGATTCCTGGAGGGAGGAGATAGCCATCATTATCCAATCCTCTCCCTCAAAGGACGCTGCAGATAACATCCTTTGGATGAGATCAATACTTGCTTCTTCGATTAGATCCGGCCAATAAAGCTGAGATCTCTCTTTCACGTACTCGCATATCTTAGAGGTACACTTATTCTTGAAACCGGATACTGCTATCCATGAGAGGTACTCATTATCCTTTCCGATCTGTGAGGAGATCATATAAAGCAAGAGGCTCGTGCAAATACCCCCGTAGTTGAGTCCCACTCTGAGGATATCCCCCGGTAGATCTGAGGACCCGTGATCTATGACAATCAACCCCTTAAAGAGCTCTCTTGCAACCGAGATAGGCCCTGGACCATGTGGTGGGAGCTCTAAAAATATCAAGTGATCGAACTTCCCTATTAAGTGCTCGATCGCATCTAGGAATGTCTCTGGAAGGGAGACGATGAATTCAGAATCGACACCAAGCTGAGAGCATATTTCAGAGAGTATCACTGAGGAGGATATCCCATCAGGCGTTGGCGGTAGGATTATCGCGACTTTCTCGCTATTCTTAAGGGACTCCTCTAGAGAGATCGCAGCTCTCCTAGCCCAGCCCTCTACTTCCAAATTGCACGCCTCTTCCTCAGTCTCCTATATATGAGTAATAGGGATGAGAAGCCTGCTCCTATTATGAAATACATCAAGAAGTTAATTAGACCGCTCATGTAACCATAAGCTCTCTCTTCTAAACTTGAAAGGATACTCTCAGCTTCCCTCAATGATTTCTCCGCATCAGAGTACATCTTCTTGTTTATCAAATCCTCACTATCTCTCAATAGAATGCTAACCTTATCGAGGAGCTCACGATCTGACGGTCCCATGCTACTCGATGCCTCAGTTAAAGTCTTATATCTCCTGTTGAGTTCAGCTAGCCTAGCTCTCAGGGATCTCTCCTCCTCATCTACCGGTCCCCCGATGACGTTCACATGTACAGCATTAACTAAGAGGGTCCTAGTCCTATTGAATACTGCGAAACTGGGTAGAGTGAAATTGCCTGTGGAGTTGAAGCTCAATACGATCCTCACTCGAGCTGGGGCTGTTACAATCACTTCATTTCCCCTCACAATCCCCTGTGATTCGATTATGAATGCACCTCTGGGAAAATCTATCGTAACTTCACCACTCGCACTCTCGATCCTCAATTTCAATTCGATACTCTCACCCACCTTCACGTTCGTCTCATTGACCTCTGCGTAGACTATCCCTTCAACATTACCGATGGGTACCTTAACCTCCTTGATCGCAGTCTTGTAGGTAGAATAACCTTTAGGTAAGTAATATGCCGATATCAATACTTGGGATGGTCCCACGCTCTTAGCTTTGAAGGAGAACTCCAATCTTACGGTCTCCCTCTCGCTTATGTTCAGCAGGGACTTAGAGGTATCCGATATAGGATCCATCCCAGCCGAACTGACGTTCACTATCAGTTTCTCCAACGGAATCGCGGAGCTTAAGCTGAGGGATAGTTTGACATAATCCCCAATATTCGGGATCTCGGGAGATACGAATGCTAAGATGGATAAAGGATTCTCGGAGATCGAAACTATCTTGATGCTCTGCAAGGAGAGGGAGTAACTCCTATTCATCGAATCACTCAAGTTCAGCTGGATGGTCCCGAGGTACTCCCCGATCGGTATATCTAAGGGGAGGCTTATCGTAGCAGATGATTTAGGAGGTATCTGATAATAGACTGGAAAATTGAGTGAAATTTCTTCAGATTTAATCCCTAATATATCCATTTTTACGTTAGAAATCTGTGAAAGTGAGTCTCCAAAGTTATAAACCTTTATGAGGATGGATCCCCTCCCACCTAAGAGGTAGACTTCGGTCGAATTCAAGAGCTGCGCCATATACGTTGATAGGACCCTCACCTCCTTCCTTAACCCGAAGATACCATCGTTCGTCATTACAGTGACGAGTAATTCTTTCATAACCTCTCTTTCTGTTATAGGAGCTCTCATCTCAATCTTCATCGGGATGCTGATATTATTTAGAACGATCGAGGAATCTCCGAAAACTATCGAGATCACACTAGCTCCATGAGGGGGGCTTACCAGTATCTTAAATGAGCTCCCGCTCATTACTTCATTAGGCGAATCGATAGCGAGTTGTAAAGTGAAGTTCGAGTCAAAGTAAAATTTATTTCCATTAAATTCACAAATATTACAATGTTTTGGATCTATTATCGTGAAATTTACCGGACCTGAACATTCAACTTCGACTAAGGACGTGTTATCGCGTCCATACGCGAAGAGACCTTCCTCCAGCCCAATAGCATCGACCTTCCTCAGTCTGATGGGAAGACTAAAAGCTCTGAGTAAAATGAAATCATTTGAGAGAGATAACTCGACTCTTGAATACTTAGTACTGATGTTCTCTAAGACAACAAAATTCGTATGGAGTTTAGCCATCCCTCCGAAAGCGATATAAGTCCCGTTGTTGAAGAGGATTAAGTAGGATGGCTCCATATAAGCGCTCCACTCTCTGTGAAATAACCACCCCTCAAACTCCGGAATCCATGATCCCTCTATTATCTCATTATTTATGGATATTCTCGCGTCCCTTCCTTTCTTCGCCTCAATTAATTCGAATTTCCCGAAGCTAGTCTTATCGCTCAGGTAATTGACCTCGACTATCTCCCCACTCTCGACTCTTATTAAGAACGGGGGGAGGAGGGATACCCCGTAGTCCTTGACTCTAATGACTGTGGAGTTCTCCTCTAAAACGAAACTCAAGTGAGTTCCATTGTATGTTACTCCATTGAAACTACTATTTCGAACGAGAAGTTGCGAGGTCCCGTTTGGGCTGATGAAACTCAGGAGCCTCACTGAACAGAGCTTGTTGACCGACTCAGGACCGCTCCCTATAAGGACTACAGCATCTCCCCCGTACCTCACACCATCGGCTGAGATCGGGAGTTGGCTACATAGCAGCAAGATCAATAGTGCGGGCAACAGTCTCCTCATCATGCTACTCGCATCCCAACTTTATCAATACCATTCTACGATGATTGTCGTTATTAGAGTCCTCATATTAAGGCAGAATCCTATCGGGATCCCTTGGAAATAGCGAGGCCTCCTTGACGCTGTTTAACTCTAACATCTTCATTAGGAGCCTCTCTATACCTATCGCAAATCCTCCGTGAGGAGGAGCCCCGTAAGCGAAGAACTTCGTGAACCACTCAAGGCTTTTTGGATCCAGACCTTTCTCCCTTATCTGAGATATTAAGACATCATATCTATGCTCTCTTTGGCCCCCAGAACTCAACTCTAGTCCTTTATAGAGGAGATCCACACTCCTAGCCCAAGTATCGTCCTCCTTCATCACGTAGAACGGCTTCGCCTTGAAGGGGAAGCGGTTGACGAAGAAGAAGTCAGAATTGTAGTTTTCTTTCACATATTGCCAGAGAATTCTTTCACTTTCAGTATCATAATCCTCTCCATATTCAATTATTTTTCCATATTCTTCGAGGATATCATAAATCTTCGGGAACCTCAGTTCGGGAAACGGTACCTTAGGGACATCGAGATTCACATTGAGGAGCTCTAATTCCTTAGATCTCTCCTCAATAACTCTCTTAATTCCCTCCCTTATGAGCTGCTCCTCTACCCTCATAGTATCCTGCTCATTCTCTATGAAGGCCAATTCTACAGCTAAAGATCTGAACTCACTTAAATGCCTCGGGGTTCTGCTTAATTCAGCTCTCCAGTTTGTTCCAAGGTCATAAATCCTCTCAAAACCTCCCAAGATCGTTAATTGCCTGTGAAGCTGGGGGTCCTGTCTTAGATAAGCCTCCTTATCGAAGTAGAGGACCTTAAATACCTCAGCTCCGCTCTCACTAGCCGCCCCTATGAGCGCTGGAGTGAAGACCCTTATGAAACCATTCCTTCTTAGCCAGTCCTCCATACCATCGAGCAAAGAAGACTCTATCTTGAATATCGCCTGAATTTCAGGTCTCCTCAAGTCCAATGGCCTATTATCAAATCTAGTTGGGACTTGAGCCGGTACTTTCCAGTTAGGATCCAGCGGTAGCTGGGGATTAGCTATCGAATGCACGATTATCCTCTCCGGTATTACCTCCCTATCCGCCCCAACAGCTATTTTCTCCTTCACCTCCCTCCCTAAGACCTCTATCACGGACTCCTGAGTCAGATTCTCGGTGAGATCGAAGAGTTTATCCTCAACTACACCTTTCTTCAGTGTTATCTGAACTTTCTCATTCCAATTCCTTATAACTATGAATCTCACTTTCCCAAGATTCCTGATCTCGCTTACCCATCCATGAACCCTCACTAGATCCTCCTCACCCATATCATCACCTTCCTCCCATCTATCTCCCACTCCTTGCCCAGAGAGAACTCTGAAACCTCCTCAGGACCATTCACTACCTTTATGAGATCTGCATCAGAGTTCCAAGCTATATCATCGTAGAAGCTATCGACAGCTTTTCTTACATCATCATCCCCTTGTACATACACCTCTATCCTCTCAACACCTAGAGTGAGCCCTAATTCCTTCCTCATGAGCTGTATCCTCCTGATGAGTTCCCTAGAAAGGCCTTCTAAGAGTTCCTCCTCTCCTATCTCTAAGGAGAGGTATATCTTCCCACCATTGAAACTCCCCTCTACCCATTTTCCATCTTTTGGTGGGTCTCCAAGCTCTACTTCCCTTAAATTAGCTTCCATCAATATGACCTCAGAGAAATTATCTACAGCTTTCTTTACATCAGGGTTCTCCGAGTATATTATCATCCGCTTGAGCGGTTGCCTCCTCTTAAGCCCAGCACTCGATCTAGCTTGTCCTGATGAACTTATTATCCCTTTAACGATATCCATAAGGGATTCGAGTCCCTTATCTATCATACGGAGATCCGGTTCCGGTAAGGTCAGGAAGTTCACACTCTCAGGGTCACCGTCCATCATGAAAGCATCTAGGTATATCTTCTCAGCTAGGAAGGGAGTTATTATAGAGAGGTAGGGGATCGCATTTCTCAACACATAGTAAAGGACGCTCATCCATTCTGAAGAAGTAGCTTCATCCTTAGATCTTATCTTCCTCCTGGAGACCCTGAGATATAGGTGACTCACATCCTCCACTAAGAAGTTTATGATCTCATTGCTCGCGACATGAAGATTATATTCCTCCATAGCCTCTCTGAAGTTTTTCATCATAGTATTGAGCCTTGAAATGAGCCATCTATTTATAGGATCCCTTACTACCCCTGGATCTAGGTCTCTGATCTCTTTATCCCCTATATACGTCGTGGCGAAAACGTAAACATTCCATATTATGTTCAACTTCCTCCAGATCTCTTCCATCCCTCTCCAAGAAAACCTGAGATCCTGCCATGGAACTTTCGTCAATACAAAGGCCCTAAAGCAATCCCTTCCGAATCTCTTAACTATCTCTTGAGGTGGGACGTAGTTCCCAAGCCTCTTGTGCATCTCCCTCCCTTTCTCATCGAGCATGAAACCGTGCATGAGGACAGATCTGTAAGGAGCCCTCCCGAAGAGGAGGACACCCATCCTGAGGAGTGAGAAGAACCATCCCCTCACTTGATCGTGCCCCTCTGTTATGAAGTCCACTGGGAATACATCGCTCAGCGAATCGGTCTTGTAAGGGTATCCTAAGCTTGCGAAGAAGGATATCCCTGAGTCGTACCATACGTCCATTATATCAGGGATCCTCCTCATAGTACCTCCGCAGGACTCACATTTGATTGAGACTTCATCGACCCAAGGCCTATGTAAATCATTTAATTTGATACCTGACCTAGCTTCTAACTCCATAGAGGACCCTATTACTTCTATCTTACCGCAATCCTCACAAATCCATATGGGTAGAGGTATCCCCCAGTATCTCTGCCTAGATATTATCCAATCCTCGACGCCAAGTAGCCAATCCCTGAACCTCCTCTCCCCTCCCCATTTGGGAACCCATTTAACTTTATCGCTCTCACTGAGAAGTTTTTCCCTTATATCGGATATCCTTATGAACCATTGTCTCGTCGCCCTTATTATTAGGGGGGTGTCGCACCTCCAACACACGGGGTACTTATGCACTACAGTACCCTTAGCTACTAAAGCGCCCCTCTCCTCCAGATCTCTTATTATCAAACTATTAGCTTCCCTAACATTCAAACCAGCATATTTCCCGGCTTCAGCAGTGAATAATCCTCTCTCATCCACCGGACTCTTAACTGGGAGCCCGTACCTAGAGCAAACTTCGAAGTCCTCCTTCCCATGTCCAGGGGCTGAGTGAACGCAGCCGCTCCCCTCCTCCATCGTCACATATTCGGAGCTCAGGATTATCATATGATGATCCCTCAACTCCCTCTGAAGATCTACGACATCCTCGAGAGGATGCTCATACTTCAGACCCTCTAGAGACCTTCCCTGAAATTCCTCTATAATCTCGTAGTTCTTAATACCAGCTTCCTTCATAACGTGCTCCAGTCTCTTCTCGGCCAGTATTAGGACTCCTAAATCCGTCCTAACCTTCACATATTTCTCATCTGGATGCACCATCACTGCTACATTTCCGGGAAGTGTCCAAGGCGTAGTAGTCCAAATTAGAATATATTCAGGCTTATTAACAAGCTTAAATTTTACATATATAGATGGATCTATCAATTCTTTGTAGCTTTCACTGACTTCATAATCGGAGAGGACTGTCTCGCATCTGGGGCACCAATGGACAGGCCTCTCCCCTTGGTAGAGCAGCCCATTCTCCCATATCTTCTTTATCCCCCACCATGCGCTCTCAATATACTCTCTCTCGTACGTGATATAGGGGGAGCCCCAGTCCAATGATACTCCGAATTCCTTGAAGTGCCGCGTCATGGAGTCTATGTTCCTCGCTGCCAGCTCCCTGCACCTCTCCACGAACTTTGCTATTCCGAATGCTTCTATGTCTTTCTTCGATGAGAAGCCGAGGGCTTTCTCTGTCATGACTTCTATCGGTAACCCATGAGTATCCCAGCCGGGCTTGTCGAGGACGAAGTAGCCTTCCCCTCTCTTGAACCTCACTACGGCATCCTTCACTATCTTATTCCAGACGGTACCAGGGTGGGGGGTATCCGATGATGGATAGGGCGGCCCATCTAGAAAGTGGAACTTCTTTGCACCAATTCTAGATTCTCTTAGCTTTTCATAAATCTTTTTCTCATCCCAGTATCTCAAAATTTCCTGCTCGTAGCTTTTGGGATCGAAGTTCCTTCCCAGTCTTCTGAGCTTGGGCATCCCCTTGCACCTCTCCCCTTCATCCCCCGAACATAGAGACCTAAGTTTTTAAATAGAGCTCTAGCTACATAGATGGGGCGAGCGGCCATAGCGGCCAGGGACACACCCGGACCCATTCCGAACCCGGAAGTTAAGCCTGGCCGCGTTCCGTGGAGTACTGAGCTCCTCAAGGGCTCGGGAAACACGGAAGCTGCTAAGCCCCACTACACCCACTTATAATTTCCTCTTGACCGAGTTTCTCAGCTATCTTAATGAAGTTCCTCCAATTAGCTAGTGTCTTCGGCTTCTTGGGTACGAAGGGGCAGCTCTCTTTGTAACTTATCGATATATCATAAGTCCCGATCTCCTTAGCTATCTTAACGATATCTTCTTTATCCATTCCTATCAGGGGTCTGAAGACGGGTTTCTCAAGGCACCTGCTCTCTACTTCGAGGTTCGCTAGAGTCTGCGATGCGACTTGCCCGAGAGAATCCCCAGTCACGATCCCGTGGGCCCCGATCTCCTTAGCTATTTTATCAGCTGTCACTAACATCCTCCTCTTGCATAAGAGGCAAGTCCACTCCCTCGCCCTCCCCGATATCTCAGAGAGGAAATCCCCATGTTCCAGGATTATGGGCTCCATCTTCACCCCGTGAGAATACCTTCTCAGGACATCGACTATCTTCATGAAAGTCTCCTCCTCGGCGGGGCTCTTCCTGAAGTGTAAGGGGATTATCTGAGCGCCTCTCCTCATGAGGAGCCAAGCGGCGACTGGACTATCGATACCCCCCGATATGAGCGCTAAGACCTTACCCTGAGTACCGACGGGCAGTCCTCCATATCCCCTGATCTTCTCATCGGAGACGTAAGCATAGCCTCCGATCAACTCTACATATATCTCTTGATCCGGGTTCTCCAAATCCACATTTCTACCTGTGCTCTCCTTCACTCTAGCTCCTATCTCCCTAGCTAACTCCAGGGAAGTCATAGGAAATTCCTTCGTCACCCTCTGGACCCTTATTGCGAAGCTCCCCTCTCCCCACTCAGCTACTAACTTAGCAGTGTTTACAATGGAATCTAGGTCCGCATCTATCTCGAGGGAGGGGCTGTAAGAGCTAACACCAAGGACTAGTTTTGTGACCTCCCTGACCTTAGGATCCTTAGTGTAAACTATCAATCTAGCAGCCCTCTTGATTACCTTCACGAAGCTGACACCCTCATTCCTATATGCTTCCTCTAAGTTACGCTGGAGAGCTCTCTCCATGTCCGATCTGACCCTTGGACTCTTAAGACCTATCTCTGAGTACCTGATTATTAGTGCGTTGAACTCCCTCATATTATTATAAGGGGACCTCCGTTTTATAAGGGAGGAGGGAGCATGCATAAAATCTACTTTCACATAGAGGATATGGAAGATCAATTGGAGCTTTGGTTCTCGGGTGGAGCGAGTGAGAGGATCAGATACAAGCCTTACTTATATATCCTACCTGAAGATGAGGTAAATCTGAGCGGTTTCTTGGAGAAGGAAAGAGTGAGGAAGAAAGTGATGGGGGTAGAGAGGGATCTAGTGAAGGTCTATTTCAAGGACGAGAGATCGATGAAAAAGGCGATGAAGGGATTGAAAAATCCGATGGAGACGGGAATACCATCTTGGTTTAAGTTCATTTTAGATAAAGAGTTGATCCCATTCAGCAATTTAGACAATCCGAGCGAGAGTTATGGTATTGAGGATCTGAAGAAGCTCTTCTTCTCCGGGATGATATACAGTGAGCATGGGTTTCCTATTGAGGGGAAAAGTCCGGTAGTCGCTATTTCTTATTCAATAGATGACGGTCCAATCGAACTGATATCCGCGAGCGATCTTGACGATTCTCCTGTGATAAGGGAGTTCGCTTCAGTGATAAATAAGGAGGACCCGGATGTAATAGTAGGTTACGGCCAAGATGCCGATGAATTCAAACATATAATGGCTCGTTCTAAGTACTTTGGGCTCAGGTTCTCGATCGGGAGGGATGGATCCGAGCCTGTGGAGACTGGTAAGTTCTTCAGAGGGACCATAATAGTGGAGAACAGGATCAGGGGGAGGGCCAATCTCGATCTCTTCTCAGTAGCTTGGAGAGATTTCCCCCAACTCCCCGAGAGGACATGGTACGAACTAGCTGATGAGCTCGGGGTTGACAGACCCGAAGTCATGATGAAGTTCAGAGTGGCTGAAGCTTGGAAGAGGGATAGAGATAATGCTTTAGATTATATGAGGAAGAAATTGAGGACAATAATCGGTATATACTCTAAGATAATCGATAATCAGGTCGCTCTATCTAAGATGTCGCTGATCCCAATACACAAGCTGCTTAGGAGCTCTGTTGGGGAGATAGTAGAGGCAATACTCCTCAGGGAATCGAGAGCAAGGGATTGGATCGCTTTTTCATCGCCTCAGAGACTTGAGGAGAGTTATGAGGGAGGGTTCGTTTGGATAAAATCTCCAGGGGTTTATGAGGATATTTGCTACTTAGATTTCGCTAGTATGTACCCATCTATAATGGCTCTACACAATTTGAGCTTCGAGACTGTCAACCCTGAGGAGGGCTTTTGTGAGCGAGTAGAGGAAGTGAACGTGGAGGGAGTGAGAGCTAAGGTATGCAGGGATAGGGAGGGTCTCGTCCCGCAATTAGTAAGGAAATTGATAGAGGAGAGGTCGAAGATTAGGGAAAGTCTCAGGAATTTGAGACCTGATGATCCTGAATATAAAAGATTAGATGCAACTCAGAGGGCGATAAAGGTAGTTACTAATGCTATCTATGGATATATGGGTTGGGAGAGTGCTATATTCATGAACTTATCTGCGGCTAGGCTAACATCAGCATATGGAAGGCTCTACATAAAGAAGGTCAGGGAGATATTGGAATCTAAGGGACTGGATGTGATCTATATAGATACCGATGGTATTCAATTCATAGGGAAAAAGGATTGCGAGAGCGTGTTAGATGATATAAATTCAGAGGTCCCCCTCAGGTTAGATCTACGTTATAGAGCATTGAGAGGGATTTACTTAGCGAAGAAAAAATATGCCCATCTACTAGAGGATGGGAGGATAGTCGCTAAGGGATTGGAGTTCATAAGGAGGGACTACCCTAAGATAATCAAGGATGCCCAGAGAGAGATCATCGAGGCCATTCTCAGAGGGAGGGAGGATAATACTGAAAAAATAGTCAGTAAATTCAGAGATAAAATAATAAAAGGAGATGTTAAGAGGGAAGATCTAATAATATTTGAGACAATTGGGAAGGAGGAGGAGAGGTTTGAGAGGATGACGAAGGGCCTTAGGGTCTCGACATGGTTGAAAGCGGAGAAAGGGATAGAGGTACATAGAGGCCAGGTCCTCAGAATAATAATAGTTAAAGGACCTGGAAGCGTGACAGAAAGAGCTAGACCCGCAGAATTCTTTGATGTTAATGACGCGGATCTAGATTATTACTTGAACTTGTTCGATCAAGTTATTGAGAGGACACTCTCCCCCTTGAGGGTCCGGGAAGTTAAGAAGAGTGGATTAGAGGAATGGTTCTGATCAGACCTTGAGGAACTTGAGCGGTAGATTGGATACTTGTTTCTTCGTATACGGTCTATTTATTGGTAAGACCTCTTTCCTCTCCTCCTCAGCTCTCGGCCTGACTATACCCAAGTAGACGGCGCAACTCACACAGTAGTACCTAGTCTCAAGTCTCTTGGAGATATAAGCCCCTTGCCTCTCTAGATCCTTCCCCAAGCTCCCGCCTACCGGGGATGTCCATCTAGTCACCTTGATCGCTTTATCAGCAGGTATAACCCTCCCGCATTGTGTACATTGAACGGTCCTCTCGTGACCAGAGCCTCCTAACTTCCTACCCCTGTTCTTTCTCTTTTTCGGCATACCATCACCCACGGTAGTACATCACCTCCAGAATAAAAGGTTTCCTCAAGGAAGGTGTGATCACTACAGGAGCGGTGAGGAGAACTAATATAAATATGGGAGAATTTTTATTTAAGAGAGCTCAGTAAGATCTTCCTATCCAACACCTATGTCTAGCCTCATCGCCACAAACAATACACTTCTCCCCTCTGCCCTTCAGAGCATCCTCCTCATACCCTAGGAGACCGTAGCCACCCTTCTCCTCGACTTCATGAGCACACTCCTCTTTACCACACCATGCAAAAGACACTACCTTAGTTTTGACGTTCTCTACGAGCTCCTCCATACTCCTAGCATAGAATATCCTCTCCTTAAAGTAACTCCATGCCTGCTCTGAGAGAACTCTCTCAATATCCCTCAAGATCTCAGGGATCCTCTCATTTAATTCATCGAAGGGTACCGTCTCCCTCTCCATCTTATCTCTCCTGAATATTGTGACTTCTCTCCTCTCTAATTCATTCCTCCCGATCTCTATCCTAATGGGGACGCCTTTCATCTCCCACTTATAGAACTTATAGCCCGGTCTCTCCTCGCCATCATCCAGATGGACCCTGAAGTTCCTCTCTAGTGCGGACTTCACTTCCCTCGAGTACTCCAGTATCCTCTCCTCATAGTCTCTCGTTGGGATGGGCACTATGACTATCTGTATAGGTGCTATCTTCGGAGGGAGCCTCAAGCCCCTATTATCCCCGTGTATTGCTATAACGGCAGCGAGCGACCTCTCCGATATCCCGAAGGATGTAGTATTGACGTTCTTCCTCTTCCCATCCTCATCCATGTAAGTTAGATCGTAAGTCCTTGCGAATAGATCACCGAAGTTTATCGCACTCCCTAGCTCCAAAGCCTTACCATCAGGCATTATCGTGACTATATCGTAGTTGTAAAGAGCCCCGGGGAAGGTGTCCCATGGTAACGTCTTGACTACTATGTAGGGGATGAGGAGCTCATCGTAGAAACTCTTGTATATCCAGACCTCCAAATTAACTTGTTCAACAGCTTCTTCATATGTCGCATGGAATGTATGACCCTCCTTGAAGAACGCAACTTCCCTAACTCTCAACATAGGTCTCGTGGCCTTAGTCTCGTACCTGTAGATAGGGACTATTTGATAGATCCTTATTGGGAGGTCCCTGTAGCTACTTATCCATTTAGAGAGGACCTCATACATTATAGCCTCACTAGTGGGTCTGAGAGCGAGCTTCTCAGGGGCATCCTGTCTTCCGAGTTTAGTTATCCAGAACACGGAATCCTGAAAACCTTTTATAAACCTAAACTCCCTACTGAGGACGCTTTCAGGGATTATCGAAGGGAAATATACTCTCTTATGTCCAGTTTGTCTTAGGAGCCTCTCCATTATATTCATTATATTTTCCATGATCTCGTATCCATAGGGGAGCCAGACATAAACCCCCTTCACGGGGTACCTCTCATCTAATATCTCTGACTTGAAGATCACTTCATCGAACCATCTAGAGAAGTCCTCCTCCTTAGGTACGACTTCATATGCCTCTCTCTCCGACATAGTACCACCTTATCACTTTCGATTACTGAGCCCCATTGCTCTTAAAAAATCTGATCTCTCCATGAACCTTAAGATATTGAACCTGATTCCCGGGCTCTCCTCCTCGAGCTCCTCCACCATCCTCATATAGGGATCTCGGACCTCATGCCTAGAGCCTCCACAGAGGGCTGATAATTCTTCAACCGGTATCTCGATGAAAGGAGCGATAAAATTGCTTAACTCATCCAGGAGAAGGTAAAGCCTACCGGAGATTATTAGGAAATCTGGGGAGCCAGTGAATATCGACCTCAGGAGTAGAGAGACAGCATCATCAAGGATCAAGGGGAGAACTACCTTTTCCCTCGAGAACATGAGCTTCCTCGATGCTTCTCGGAGTAAGTCAACTATTTCATCCCTAGATTTGAAATCTAGATACATCGAACTTACTTTGACTGGAAATTTAGACTCCATCTCCATGAAGAGATCGAAGAGAGTCTCCGCATAAGGCAGTCTTGTCCTCAAGAATAATATGTTATCTTCTCTCGATAATAAGTTATACTTACTGACAGCACGCCTCATGCGGCTCAATAAGGAATCCCTCAGACAGCTCTTACACAGACTCCCCCCTGAGTACTTCCTGATCAATACTACATCAGGGGATCCGCACCTCGAGCATACCATGTTTTTAGGGGAATCCACCATCTACATCGAGTGTACGAATCATTCAATATAAAGCCTGAGGGAGAGGAGGTCTACGATGAGGAGAGATGGGAGTTGCTGAGGAGGAAGAGGGATAGAGGAGCTCATGTCCTGAGGGTCCTGAGGAAAATCGGTATCGTTGGATTCGTTTACGGGAGTGTCGCGAGGGGTGATGTGAGGAAGGAGAGTGATATCGATGTAATAATATTAGATTATTCCCTCCCCCTGTCCTTCATAGAGGATGTACTCTCTAGTGAGTTGGGCAACCCCTATTACAGGGAGATAGTTCAAGCATCGCCTAAGAGCGTACCAAAGTACCATATACACTTCGATGAGGAACTCGTCGTCTCCATCCCTCTGAGCTTCTTGAGGAGAAGTGAGAGGGAGTTCTATGATTTCGGCGGTAAAGTAAGTTTGGAGGAAATAGAGGGAGATATCAGGAAGCCCGGAGTGAATAAAGAGCTGAAACTCATTTTTCCAGTGGAAACCGGTCACTTAGTACTCCCTGTCATTGGTTATGAGAGCATCGCAGCGAGGATACTGGGTGTCGATGAGGGGATCGTTAAGGAAAGAATAACTATCTTGACTAAAAGGAGAGCCGTTGGAAAGACTGGTTTGTACGCATGCTATAGGCTCTTACCCACTGAAACAGTGGAAGAGGCTCTCCTCAAGCTGAAGGGCGTCAAGAGATGGTTGGATGAGAGATTGAGTAGAGAACTCTGATATCCAAAATTCCTCACAGATAGTGTCAGAGAGTCCTCGGTTTATTAGGTCCCTCTCTATTGAGTTATGTACCGAATGGAGTATACCTGATAATCTCTGAGAATATTAATAAGTGGAAAATTTACACGATTTCAAATCCGGTACCTGAGTTTAGCTGCTATTCCGCCTATAGCATCTAGCTTCTCCCCCGGTTCACTCATCGAGTTTATTATCCTGAATTCAGCTCTCGTCCTCTCACACCCCTCGATGAGTGAGAATACCCTCTCCCTCATATCGGGATCGAAGAATATCGAGGCTGAGATGAGGACAATCTCAGCAGCACCTCTATTCACTGCTTCAAGTACTTCTTCAACTCCATAAGTTACCAAATCAGAATTCTTCGATAGTAGTTCAAATATCTCCTCAACAGCAGCCATATCTCTGTAAAGATCGAGTTCCCTCAGCACTTTATCTGCTTCCCCTCTCCTTATCATTTCCAGCACCCCTGAGAATGTGGCATTACTCGCATCCCCTTCCCTCATCTTCTCCCCCATCTCCGGGTCCTTCGCTCTCGCGTAGGAAAGGAACCTCTCTTTGAAGAAACCGGGTCCTCCTATCACTATCGCTTTAGGTTTGATCTTAGAGTAAAGCTCCCTCAAAGTATCTAAAACTTCCGAGAAGTACCTCCTCTCCTCCCCCTCCCTTCCCTTAGCATCGATCTTAGATGGTAATCTCGACCTTATGTAAGTGATTTCTTCGACCCTCATAGAGTCTGCTCTCGCTATAGTAGCCCCTTCATCATCCATAGCTACTAGGAGAATCTCTCCCCTCTCCGACATACTCTCAGCTCTCTTCAGTATCTCTAAGTGAGTTTTCTTCCATTCTTTCTTTACTATCGTTAAAGAAGATCCTTCATCAACAGAGAAAGTATGATGTTGTCCCTGAATTCCGAACTTATCAGGACCAACTCTCACGACCCCGGATATCCTCAGCCTCAGTGAATATGGATCCAGCTTCACTTTATCGACCTCTATAGTCAGTATCATAGGGATTCTCTCACCGCTATCAGCTCTTATTCCCTCTTGCTTCACTCTTCTAGATGTTTTCATAGTAATGAGATCTCCTCTCTCGATTATAGAGGCTAGCCAATAGATGTCATTTAAGTTATCTACTCTAAGCTTAATCAAGCCCTTCTTGAGGTCCTCCTCTAATATCCTCACTTCATTCACCTATCACTGGATCGTGTATATCGCGAGACCCGCGCCCTTCCTCACGATATCCTTAGCGACATTCCCGACTATCGCCTTAACACCGATCTCATAAGCCTTATCGACTATCCTCTGAGTGACTACCCTATCATATACTATGTACCTCACGCCCTTAGATTCATTCAGTTCATTCAGGAGTTCTGCGACTGAAGTCTCCTTGAGGACCCTTAGATTCTCATCCAAGAGGAGGACTTTATCTGTATTCATGACTCTCTCATAGAATCCCCTGAACATCTCTGGTATCCTGATCATCCTCCCATTTATCTCCTTTGGTCTCATTTCATACACCTCATGTTGGATACTGAGTCTAGCTCTAGGTGGGGATATCCCGAGCTCTCTTCTCACTTCATCTGCTGGGACAGCTGATGAGAGAGCTTTCCTTATCTCCTTAGCAGTCAGTTCCTCTACTACTTTCCCCTCAGGTGCTCTAGCTACATAATCTATATCTGTTTGCTCTAAAAGAGTCCTTAGGACCATTTCGCCACCTCTATCTCCATCCACGAAAGCTATAGCCTCCTTCTCTTCTATCAATTTCTCTAGAGATTTAGGAACTCTTTCCAAAGCCCCTCCCATAGCTATCACATTATCGAAACCGTACTTAAGTAAGTTCATGACATCAGCCCTTCCCTCCACTACTATTATCTCAGATGCTTCCTCTATCCCTCTGCCAGCCGGTAATTGCTCTTCCCCATAGAGTATGAAGTTGGACTTAGCGCTCTCCCTCTCTACGAATTCTATTAATCTCCTGAGACTATCCTCTTTCTCTATTGACCAACTCTTTAATATTTCAGCAGCCCTTCTCGCTATATCATTCCTCTTCTCTTCTCTCTCATCCACTATCTTTATGAGCTTGAAACTTGCTTGATATGGACCCACTTTGTCGATCGTTTCCATAGCTGCAACTAGGAGGGCCGTTCTCACCTTATCTAGCCCTGAATATAGTTCAACTATACCTTTTGAGCCTTCGCCCTCTCTTCTCAGCCTTATATTTATCCTCCCAATTTTTCCAGTCCTTTGAAGGTCTTTAAGCTCTAATTCAGGACCTAGAAGACCCTCTAGCTGCCCGAATATTGCTCCTATGACATCACTAGTCTCTACAACACCATTTACCGATACTTCAAGCTTAGCAATATATTTGGGATGCGTAGCCTCCTTCTTACTCTCCATAAAGCTAATCCTCCCCCTTAAACACAATGTCCGCCCGCCAACTAGTCCCCAGAGGTCACCGATCAGCCCACGCTTTCCTCTCTACCTCCGGGGTCATCTGGTGGCGGGCGGTATTAATACGTCACTTGTCGCTAAATATAATCTCTTCGCTCCCCCATATGGTAACGCTTAATAATGATCAATACCCCAATTTGAGGATCTGTATGGGGACAGTGAGGGAGAGAGCTATAAAGAGAGTGGCATACAAGCTCGTTAAACAGTACCCCGATTTATGGACCGAGGACTTCGAGCATAATAAGAGGGTCCTATCTCAGATAGCCGAGATAAAATCTAAAGTGTACAGGAATAGAATAGCTGGTTATATAACGAGATTGAAGGTCAGAGAGAGGCAGGGGACTCTCGTATGATTCGATAATACTTCCTAAGATACTCATTTTCATCGATTTCATCTGTTTCAATAGTACTGTTTTTGAGGGATTGGACATCAGTATATGAGACCTAGAATGGATCCATCTGAACTTAAGGAGAAGATACTGAGTAGGAGCGCTAAAATATCTGTGATAGGTCAGGGGTACATAGGCCTTCCCCTAGCTCTACTATTAGCGGATTCAGGGTTCAGTGTGATAGGTTATGACGTTGACTCTAAGCTCATTGAGGAGTTATCTATCGGGATCACCAGGTTGAGAAATGAGAAAGGCGTTAGTGATCTTTTACTGAAGCACTTAGGATCTAGATACTTCCCATCGAGTGATCGGGGGAGATTGAAAGGATCCGACGTGATCATAGTAGCTGTCCCTACTCCGAGAGTCAATGGAAGTGCAGATCTCGGGATGCTGATGGATGCTATCGAGCTCGCATCTTCAACTATAAATAGAGGAGGCCTCATAGTAGTTGAGAGCACACTCCCTCCTAAGACTTTCGATATGCTGCTTGATGAGATAAGTAAAGCGGGCCTCAAGCCCGGGGAGGATGTATTCGTATCCTATTGCCCTGAGAGAGCGATGCCCGGGAAATTGATAGAAGAACTGATATCAAATTATAGGATAATTGGTGTAAAAGATCCCATATCTGCGGAATTATCAAAAATATTATATAGATGTTTCGTTAAGGGAGAGATAGAAGTAACAGATCCTCTCACCGCGGAGATAACTAAGCTCGTCGAGAACGCTTACAGGGATGTGAACATAGCTTTCGCTAATGAAGTAGCGAGGATATGTGAGGCCCTAGGCAGTGATGTAAGGAAGGTCAGGGAACTAGTCAACAAGCATCCTAGAGTGAATATGCTCTTACCTGGTATTGGAGTCGGTGGAAGTTGCCTCACAAAAGATCCTCTATTCCTATCATGGGTCTCAAGTGAGAATGGATATTCACCTGAGTTAATAAAGCTAGCTAGAGAGCTAAATGAATCTATGCCAGCTCACTACGCTATTCTAATAGATGACTTCATCAAATGGAAGAATTCTGGGAGCGGAACTATATGCGTCCTCGGCGTGACTTACAAAGGAGATGTTGCTGATACTAGGGAGTCCCCCGCTAAATACCTAATAAGCGAGCTGATGAAGATGGGTCACAGAGTGAGAGTCTATGACCCTCTCGTGAGGGAATCTTTCGGGGCGAAATATTACGATAGGTTAGAAGAGGCCGTGAAGGATGTTGATGTGATAGTGATAGTGAGTGATCATAGCGAGTTCAAGGATATGGATCTCCTTAAAATAAGAGGATTGGCTGGTAGAGGTCCCGTATTACTCCTGGATGGAAGACTAATAATAGATAAGGAGAAGGCGGAAGCCTCAGGTTTCATCTACGCTTCTGTTGGTAATATATCATCCTTGAAGTTTACTAGGGGCGAGGCGATCGCCTTCAGAGAGGTTATTTCAAAAATTCCATTATAAATCCAGACATATGTGAAATTTTTATACCTTTGAGCCTTCCTCTTGTCTGCATGACTTCCATTATCATAGCATAGCATCCAACATCTTCTATTACTATATGGTTCGCCCCAAGCTCCTCAGCTAGAGATAGCACTCTCTGAACCCACTTGGAGAAAAGACCCCTATCGGTCCTGTAGATCAGTGTGAAACCACAATCGCAACAGAGCCATTCTGGAGTTTCAAGGATCTTCAAGTTATTGAAACTTCTTAGTACCTCTAGGAATGAACTATCGCTCCCGCACGATGGTATCGGCAATATAGTATCCTTCCCTCTCACTTTACCGATCCTCATCTTCTCAGATCGTATAGCGTCCAATACGTACGAGGATATTTTCATGAGACCGAGATCCGGGTAGACCCTCACTGTAAGCGGACATCCTGAGACAACACGCTTAGGACTGAGTTCCGAGATCACGCTCTCTAAATTCCTCTTCGCGTCATTAGCTAAGTCCTTCTCCCCTAGTATGTATAAGAGAGCGCCTGAGCAAGGCTCACCCGGTCCTATAGTCGTGATACTCCCGGAAATTCTCCCGAGGATCTTCATAGTATTCAAGGCAACTTCTATGGCCTTATGCATCCAACATCCAGCGAAGAACAGAATCTCAGAGTTCCTCGTCGGCTGGAAGTCTGGTGGTAACCAGCTACCCTTGATGAGCTCATCAGCGATAGGAGTGCCCACTTTCCTGAAGGAGTCCCTTATATCTACAGTGACCAAGGGGACGTATCCCATATCTATGAGAGAGTCCCTGGCCTTAACGAGGAGATCGAAGGGACGTAAGCCCACTGGACAATAATTGTTACAAATTCCACAGTTAGCACAAGCAAATATATGCCTAAGGATTCCTTCTGTTAGTTCTATTTTCCCCTTAGAGAGCATTGATAGAATTTTGATTCTCGATCTCATACCGGAGCTCTCTATCCGATCCAAGTTGAAGAGCGGGCAGGGTATATTGCACCCACCACAACTTATACATCTCGCGAAATCTGAAGAAAGACTTTCCTCAAATTCAACTTCCAAGAGATCACCTCATATCAGCTTCTCAGGGTTCATTATCCCATGAGGGTCTAGGACTCCCTTTACGGCCTTCATAATGCTTAAGTAACCCTCATCATAGTTCTCATCTAACTTGTAGATACCTACTCCTGTTCCGAACCCCAGGGATGCACCTAGAGAAGTGGCATTCTCTATCAGAGTGGATGTAGCTCTCTCAGTCCTCTCAACTTCCTTAGGATCCCTTGAGTTATAGAGGAATATCGCGATCACCCACCCCAAGGGAGGGTCTATCACTGTTATAGATGGTATCTTCATCCTGGAGCTCATTCTATCTATCTCTTGGACGAGATCCCTCACTGAATGTTGATATGATAACATACTAACTACTCGCACAGAGACTTTTTTCCTCTTACAGAGCTCATAGATCTTCTCCCTCCTCATCCAGATGCCCTCAACTTCCTTAGCTTCAACTTCACTGTACTCCAAAGCTGTCTCAGCGAGTACGCTCTCAACTCTCCCTTTCCACTTCTCAACACACTCACTAGTTCCAGCTATCTCTAAGAAGCCTATGGCCTCAACCCCGATGAACTCCCGTTCTTCTATCAACTCCTTGTAGTTATGGTAGACTTCGAACCCGTAGATATCGATACCCGCCTTCCTAATGGCGTCATATATTACTAGAGAATCCGAGACGTCATTCAGTTCCATGGAATACGAGATGCTAGACTCGGGTCTGTAACTGAGTCCTATTAGAGCTGAAGTTATGACTCCCAGAGTCCCCTCGGATCCTATTATCAAATCCATCACATTTCTCCTGCTCGGGGGACCAGGTTGCTCCAAAGATATTATTTGTCCTCCGGGTATGACGATCTCCAATCCCCTGACGTGATCCCTCATAGTCCCGTACCTCACTGAGAGAGGGGATGCGGCATCCTCAGCTATCATACCACCTATCGTTGAGAACCCAATACCATCCGGATTTATCGGCAAAAACATCCCATCTATCAATCTATTGACATCCCTTAACTTAACGCCCGCTTCCACTCTGATGAGGCCTCTGCTATCGTCCTTCTCGATTACTCTATTCATCCCCTGCATATCTAAGATGAACCCCCCTCTCACTGCGAGAGGTCCCCCTACGAGAGAGGTGCCGGACCCCCTAGGAGTCACGGGCACACCGTATTTGTCAGCTATCTCTAGCACTATGGAGACCTCCTCAACTTTCCTAGGCCTTATAATAGCATCTGGGATGTACTCAACTCCAGAGGAGTCATAAGAGTAAGCATACCTATCGACTTCTTCCCTGAGTATCTGATCTCCACCCAACTGAGAGGATAACTCTTCTAACGCCTTTTCGATATTATCCCCACTCATAACGTCTCAAGGACCCTCCAGTATGGAAATAGTAATAATCTTAATCCACGTAGGATCGAGAGGGATGTAGGTGCTCAAGTTGTGTCTGGCGGATCTTCATAGGGAGTTGAATGCGAAGTTTTTCGAATTCGCCGGATGGGAAATGCCAATGAGGTATACGAATTCATTAGAAGAAGCGATGTCCGTGAGAGAGAATTGTGGGATATTCGATGTCTCCCATATGGGTAGATTGATTATCGAGGGAGTTGATGCGCCCAAATTCCTTCAGAAGGCGACATCAAATAACGTTGATATCGAAATCGGCAGGAGCAGGTATACGCTCACTCTCAATGAGAGAGGCGGCATAAAGGACGATAACGTGACCTTTAGGTTATCAGACAATAAATATATTTTTGTAACAAATGCAGCAAATAGAATAAAAATATTAAACTGGTTTGATGAATTGTTAAAGAAATGGGATATGAGTGTCCAAGTCTATGATGCGACACTCGAGACTTTCATGTTCGCTATTCAGGGACCTAGAGCGAGAGAAGTTTTCCATAATGTCATCGGGACTTCATTAAAAATAAAAAAATTCAATCTAACTACTATGAGATGGAAGGGAAGCGAACTCGTTATTAGCAGGACTGGATACACCGGGGAGGACGGTTATGAGGTAATAATAGGTGATAGAGACCTAGCCTCAGAGTTATTCAAGTCCTTAGTAGAAGCAGGAGCTAAGCCATGTGGATTAGTCGCCAGAGATATTCTCAGGCTCGAAGCGGGACTTGTCCTCTATGGCAACGATATAGATGAGGATATTAATCCCATAGAGGCTAGGCTCGAGTTCGCTGTCGATCTCGGGAAGGACTTCGTGGGTAAAGGGGCGGTAATTGATGCGATCAATAAGGGTATTGAGAGAGTCAGAGTAGGTATAGTGAGCCACAGCAGGAGCGCCCCAAGGAGGGGTGAAGGTGTGTATGCGGGTGAGGAGAGGGTGGGGATCGTGACGAGTGGAACTTTCAGCCCGACTATAGAGAGGGGCGTAGGGATGGCATACATTAAGAAGGAGTACGCAGAGGTCGGTAGGGAACTCAGCGTGGGGGAGGAGAGGAAGCTGAAAGTGAGTGTTGAGAAGATGCCCTTCTATGATGAAAAGGTCTACGGTTGGAGGAGGCTCACTTCAGCTTCCCAAGAACAACGTGACTGACTGTCTTCGCCAATCTACGAGTCTCGACTATCCTAACGAAATCCCCCTCCTTAACTTCGATACACGGAGGTAAATGCGCATGTATCTTACTTCTCCTCCTCTCATACCTCTTATACTTCTTGTCGTAGTGCAAATATTCAATTAACACTGTGACAGCCCTAGTCATCTTAGTGCTTATGACTCTACCCTCGAGAGAGCTCCTCCTTAAGGATATGTTTCCGTGCCACGGGCACTTATCATCGTCGCAACTCCTCTCGGGTGGGATTATACCCTCTATAAGATCTTCTGAGATCTCCCTCATGCCTTCTTCACCCTCTCCTCAGGCCTACCTATTAGCCTATCACCCAACACTAACACAGAGCTACCATCATCGACCTTAAATAAAAATAATCTCCCACTCTTAGCGATAGTAGATCTCCTATTCCCTCCCTCGATTATTAAACAGTTCCTCGTCTCATATACTACTTTTCCCCTAATCCCCACTTCAGATAAATTTGGAGAACTAAAAACACGTACCTCTAAGCCTATGAGCTCATGATATAGTATATTACTTGCTCTGATCGGGCCTATAACTTTATACCCCTTTCCCTCAATATCGTCAGGATCCTCGCCCTTTCCTTCCTCAAAGCCTTCCTTAGATGAGTTTTCTCAGTTGCTCCGAGCAGCCTCTTAGCTTCATTAATGAAGAGATCCCTCTCCACTTCCTTAAGCCTTTCCAAAAGTTCCTCGGAATCCAATCCCCTCAACTCATCGAGTTTACTTGGACTCATCTTCCTTCACCTCACTAGTAACTTCTAGCTCTCCTTTTAACTCTTCAGGTATCTCTACAGCCTCCGATTCTGACAACGATTCTATTTCAGATCTTATTTTCTCCCTGATCTTCTCTATCTCATCTTCCTTTATCACAACGGTATCGGGCCCCCTCACACCCGGCTTGACAATCCTAACTCTCACTCCTATCATGCCTTGCGGCATTAAAACGTGCTTCACCGCATATTCAACGTTCTCAATGTAGTCCTGACCACACCTATATATAACTCCTTCCCTGAATCTCTCCTCCCTAGCTCTCTGACTTCCAAATTTTCCAGAGAGCCTTATCTCAACTCCCTTAGCTCCCTCAGCCATCACTCTACTGAGCGCTGAGTAAGCTACCTTCTTGTACCTCTCCCCCTTAGCGATCCTCCTAGCTATGTAACTCGCGACTATCCTAGAGCTTAGGAATGGTTTGTCAACTTTCTTAGCTTGTATATATGGGTTTTGTATTCCTAGTTCCTCTTTCAAGATATCGCTTATCCTCTTAGATGTCCTGCCGCCCCTACCGATCATAACCCCGGGACTCTCGACGTAAACAGTTATTATATCTCTTATAGGTGTGGATGAAATTTCTACTCCATGGAAGCCGGCCTTATCGGCTATCTTTTCCATGAACTCGTGAAGCTTATATTTAATAATACCCTCTTGAACGAACTTCTTATATATAGGCATGGACTTCGCGGAGCTCATCCCTCACCCTCCTCCCTCTCCTCTAGCACTATCTCCACGTGGACCAATTGTTCGATCTTAGGAGTGGCCCTCCCATATGCTCTCGGGAAAAAGCGCCTCAGCTTCATCCCCTTCTGAGCTGCTGCATGCTTCACGTATAAGTTATCGGGGTCTAAATCTTTGTTCATCGCATTATGTTCCGCACTCTTCAGGATCTTCTTCAAGAGTTTAGCTGCCTTAACAGGATACCTCCCTGCACCAGAGATGCCCCTCCTATGGGGTACGCCCCCGTTGTACCGCCTGAAGGGTATCGCTCTCCTCAGAGCGATTACTTCATCTAGTATATTATAAGCTTCTGATAGCTTCTTTCCCCTTATCTCCCTCAGTAACTCTACCATCTCCTTGAAGGATACTCTCAAGTCCCTTCCAGAGGCCATCGCTTCCTTCTCGCCTTGAGCCGCGTACGAGTACCCCCACGTAGGCAATACTTTACACCCTACATGAGGCATTGATGTTCAGCCTTTATAAAAATTTCACTTCACTCTTGTAGAGCGAACAAAATGATATATGCAGGATAGGCCCTACGAAACTCCTCTCTTTTCCTTGGACCCCCGTCTAGTTCTCGAGGATTCTCCCCTTATCCTCCAGAAGATGTATGCCCCTACTACAACCGGGGGTAATGAAGCTAGGAGGACCAGCTGAGGTGTCACGTAGATCTCAGAGCGTTTCACTATTATTGTGAGGGACTTTCCATCCTTTTGAAGCTGTGGGACGAACTCCCAGAGTGCATTATTCCAAACGATCACTTTAGGTGCCAAATTACCCCCCATTATCTGTATAGATGGGTTCGTGAAGTTGACCCATAGGTTGCAAGCTATGTCGTCAGGTAGCAGATAAGTGAGGGGGCTCAGATCCATCACATAATAATCGCCGCTAGCACTCTTCTTGAGTGATAGGGGCTTAGTCTCAGCGTATACCTCATAACTTACGACTACTGTCTGAGTTTCAAGGGTCTCGCTCTTATATGAAACCCGCAAGCTCTTTATCACGCTCGAGTTCGAGGAAGCTGATGATATCGCAGCTATACCAGTGTAGTTAACGTTAGGAACTCCTCTATAGGTCACATTGAAGAAACTCCATCTAAGTCCGTATAAAATTAACAAGTTTCTTCCATAAAAGAAGCTCATCATGCTCAATATCGTCGAGTTCGAGAGATAGCCTCTAGCAGCGGCTTTCTTAAGGAAGTCCGCTCTATTCGTTGGATCCCCGACTTGAGGATAAAGTAAGAATCTGTAATCTCCTCTAAGCCCGACAGGTGTTTGATTCATCGTAACATTCCCTCTGAAGTTCATCCAATACAGGATAGGCGCCTTCAAGGTATTCGTGAAGAAGTAAGTTTCATCGCCACTTAACGTCCTATATACGCTCGCCTTCATCGTAGCTGAAAAATCCTCCCTTATCTGAATGGTCGCTACTGGCATCGGATATGCTGAATTGATTATCCTCATCTGGCTAACTAGCATAAGAGCGAGTATAGCTACAGCGAATAGCTCATACCTCATTAATGAACACCTCTTTCGCAACCCCTAGTAGCACCTTATTTAAATTCTCCTTCTTGCAATAGATTATGAATGCCCCCGAGGAGAGGAGTCCTGCTCTCAGTATTCTACTCAGGAGATGATAGAGCTGCTGTGATGAAGTTCTATGATGTGGATAGTGGAGAGGTATTTCTGGTCAAGGATCAGACGGACCATAAGCCATATCTCCTCACAAATGCCCCTGAGGAGAAGATACCTGAAGCCCTCTCAGAGTTCGCATCTAGGATTCACTCTATATCGAGGGTCAGGAAATATGATGTCCTAAGGGATAGGGAGGTGGAGTTAACTAAAGTCGAAGCTAAGGATCCGCTCGCGATAGGGGGATCTCCTAAAAACATGAGGGATGTATTAGCTAAGCTCGGGTATGATGTGTGGGAAGCGAGAATAAAATATTACGATTGTTTCGTCTTTGATAGAAATCTAATACCGGGATGCCTCTATGAGATAGATGATTCTGGGGACTTGAGGAGGATCAGCGTAGAAGCTGAACTGGAAGGGGAGTTGCTCAACTCCGATAGCGAGGTCAGGGAAGTATTGCTCTCTATGATCCCGCTCTTCGATGAGCCCTCCCCGAGCATGCCGAATGCCGCACTCGATATAGAGGTCTTATCCCCGTTAGATAAGATACCCGATCCGAGGGAACCGGACAAGCCGATCGCAGCTGCTGCGATAGTAGATAGCTCAGGGAGGAAGGAGGTTCATGTACTTCACAGAGGAGGGAGTATTCCTAACGAATTACCAAATGGTGCTAAACTGATAAGCTATGAGAGTGAGGGAAGGCTTATAAGGAGTGTATTGGATAGGATAAGTGAGTACCCTCTCTTATTCACTTATAACGGAGATAACTTCGACTTACCGTATCTAGCTAGAAGGGCTAAGGAACTGGGAGTGAGCGATAGGCCTGTGAGACTCGAGAAGGACAGGGCTATATTAGACACAGGTACCCACATAGATCTCTATAAGCTATTCAGCAATAGATCAATACAAGTTTATGTCTTTGATAATAAGTATGCAGGATATACATTAGATGAAGTAGCTGAAGCTATATTGGGCGAGAAGAAGATGGAACTGGAAGCTAGAGATTTCTACTCAATCGAGACCAGGACTTTAGCTGAATACTGCCTCAGAGATGCTGAGCTCACATTCAAGCTCGGAAATATAGGTTCTGGTGAGATAATCAGGCTCCTCTTCCTATTCTCTAGGATAAGCAAGATGTCTCTCGAGGAAGTTTCTAGGCAGGGGGTATCATCGTGGATAAGGAACATGATATTCTTCGAATATAGGAGGAGAGGCTGGCTTATCCCTGAAAGAGAGGAGATAATGAGAGTGAGAGGAGAGAGGACATACTCTCAAGCGATAATAAAGGGGAAGAAGTACATGGGAGCTATAGTTTTAGAGCCCGTCCCCGGCATACACTTCGATGTAGCTGTGATGGACTTCGCCAGCTTATACCCATCAATAATAGGTCGTTGGAAAGTAAGTTTTGAGACAATAAACTGCCCCCATGAAGATTGCAGGGAAAACAGACCAGTTAATGAACTCCCCCATTGGATATGCAAGAAGGAGAGGGGGATAGTCCCATACTTGATTCAAGCTTTAAGGGACCTAAGGGTCAAGAGGTATAAGAAGAGAGCAAAGGAGGAGAAGGATGAGAATATGAGGGAGTGGTTCGATACCGTCCAAAGGAGCCTCAAAGTTTTCCTAAATGCTTCATATGGCGTATTTGGATATGAGAACTTCCCCCTCTACTCACCTCCTGCAGCGGAGATGATCACGGCTCTCGCTAGGAAGGCAATGCTTCTCTCGATAGATGAGGCACGTAAGATGAATCTGATTGTCATTTACGGGGATACTGATAGCCTATTCATCAGGGGGGCGACGCAGGAACAGATAGAGGAGTTCGAGAGGAGGGTCGAGGAGAAACTGGGGATAGATCTCGAGCTCGATAAGTGGTATAGGTACGTGGTTTTCTCGAGGTTGAAGAAGAATTACTTAGGAGTGACTAGAGACGGATCCGTCGTAATCAAGGGATTGTTAGGTAAGAAGAGGAACATACCCATTTTCGTTAAGGAAGCGTTCGACGAAGTCATAAAAACGTTATCAGAGGTCAAGAGCCCAGAAGATTTCTCAAATGCGAAGATAAAGATAGAGGAGATCATAAGAAGTTACGTTAAGATGCTAGAGTCCGGTGATTATGATTTAGAGAAGCTCGCTTTTAGATGCATGTTGGGTAAGAGTCCCGATGATTATACTAAGACCACGCCCCAGCACGTCAAGGTCGCTAGGATACTGGAGAGCATGGGTAAGCGTGTTGAGGCGGGGCAAGTGATTAGATACGTGAAAGTCGTTGGGAGAGAGGGAGTAATGCCTGTGGAACTAGCTAGCAAGTCCCAGATAGATAAGGAGAAGTATTTAGAGATAATGAGATCCACATTCGAGCAAATACTGGAGGCTCTCGATATGAATTTCGATGAGATCATAAAGGATAGAAAGGAGTCAAGCCTTGAGGAATTCTTTTAACTTCTCCTTCAACCTCTCACTCACGATAGAACCATCTATCCTCCCTCTCGCGACCTTCATGACTTCCCCCATGAGCATCCCGAAAGCTCTATCACCCTTCTCCAGCACTCTATCCCTGAACCTCTCCAGTATCGAATCTATTAAGGAATCCAATTCATCTAAATTCATTGAGTACGCTCTCATGTAATCATGAACGCTCGAGTAATTGCCTCTCGCAATCCCCCTCAGGATCTCAGGGACTGCTTCCTTCGCTAACTTCCCTTCACCTAGAAGTTTGAATAACTCAACTAAATGACCCTCAGTGATCCTCTCGATATCCTCCCCCTCCCTTCTGAGCATCCTCATAGTCGATGTCAGTGTAGCCGCTGTGAAGCTCGCTGGAGCCCCGTAACTCACGAGCTTTTTGAAGAGAGATACCTTACCCTCATCATATAAATCCCAAGCGAGCTCATTATTAATCCCGTATTCCTTAATTAGTTCGTTTACAGTCTCCTCAGGCATTTTTGGGAGTTCTCCTATCTTACTGATCATCGGAGCTGTCTTAACTGGGAGTATGTCTGTCTCAGGATACATCCTAGCTGCTCCGGGCATTGGTCTCATGAATGAAGTGTTTCCATCCGGTAAAGCTTTCCTAGTCTCGCTGGGTATTCCCTTAATGGAGAACTTGATCCTAGATCTTACGGACTCTAAAGCTAACGCAGAGGAGGACTTCTCCCCTATAACTAATATGAATGAGTCATCATCACCGCATGAGAGTACGTCTTCGATCCTCCTCACCTCTTCATCCCCTATACCGTAACCCGGTAATTCATCCCCATGCAGTATCCCTTTGACGCCACCGAATACTCTAGCGTAATCAGCTAACTCAGTCCCAAAGCGTCTCCCTGGTTGTATCTCTCTACCAATCAATCCCCTGAAGCCTTTAACTCTCATCCCAAAGACCCTCTCTCCTCTAGAGAGAGATCTCTTGATTAACTGTGATCCTGTCCGAGAGAGGGCATCCGTTATATCGTATATCGGGTCATCTATATCTTTCTCATCTATCCCGCGTTTTCTCAACTCCTCCTGGATCTTCAAGAGATTCTGCTGCCTCATGATCTCTCTTCTGATCACCTCAGGTATTAGCTCGAGCTCCTGTATCCCCTTTATCTCTTGTCTAGCTCCTCCCTCTATAGAGACGTTTATATCCTGTCTAATCGTCCCAATGCCCCTCTGAACTCTCCCAGTTGCTCTGAGGATCCTCCCTATTTTCAGAGCAGTCTCCATCGCTTGCTCTGGATGCCATATATCTGGAGCTGTGGAGATCTCAATTAGGGGTATTCCTAGCCTATCTAACCTGTACTTAGCGAATTCTGGAGTACTCTCAATGATATAAGCGGATTCTTCCTCAAGACAGAGTGTTTCCAATTTTACTTTTCCCCTAGAGGTCTCTATATAGCTTTCCTCATTCCCTAAAGCGACTAAAGCAGTCCTCTGAAATCCAGTAGTATTGCTACCATCGACTACTATCTTCCTCATCACATGTATCTCATCGATGGGCTCCATCCTCAACATTAGGGCCACTTGAATTGATATCTCGAGAGCCTCTTCATTCAAGGGATAGGGTGGTGCCTCATCTATCTCCACTTCGCATGTAGTATCGAAGTATATTCCATAGAGGAAATCCCTCTTCCTCAAGGATTCGAATCTAGCCGCCGGATCTATCATACCGAGTTCACTATAAGAGACGCTAAGTCTCCTACTTATCCAAGAATGCGGTTCTTCCTCTCTGAGGATTGAAGGACATTTACAGAATAGCTTGTGTGTATCTAGTCTCTGATGTATCTCGAGCCCTACCTTCAACCCGATGTCCCTATAGAAATTGTCCTCCAACGGATCACCCCCAGCAGGGAGGGAACGTATTGAGCCCTAAATGAGCCCCCAATTCTCCAGCGAGATTCGTTAACATGAGAGTTCTCACCTCATCTAGATCATCTGTGTGTCCTAGGACGAACATAAGCTTCACTAATGCTACTTCTGGCAACATATCCATCGCAGGTATGACGCCTACCTCAAGAAGCCTTCTCCCAGTTTCATAAACCTTCAAATCTACTCTTCCATATAGGCATTGAGAGGAGATTACGACAGGTACCCCTTTCCTGATGAGGTCCCTGATCTCAGGTATTATGTACTTAGGGACGTGACCGAGCCCAGTCCCAGCTATCACTATACCCCTGAAGATCCCTTCTAGGGAGCTCAGAAAACCCTGTGGAATTCCGGGCCATACTTGAATCAAAGCAACCCTCTCATCAATTCTATCATCGAGATGCACCTTACTCACTCCTTCCTCCCTTCTCCTGAAGTTCTTTGAGATCAACTCAATACCCTCCCTACTTATCCTAGCTAATGGAAGATCGTTAACTGGGAGGAAAGCATCCCTCCTCGATGTATGCATCTTCCTAGCTCTCACTCCCCTTAAAGCATAAGCGTGATCATCTGAGGGACTGGAATGCATCACTATGACGGACTCAGCTATGGGTCCTTGAGCAGCCAATCTCGTGGCTGCTATCATATTGAGCACGGCATCTGTCGATGGCCTATCCACGGACCTCTGCGATCCCACGAAGACCACGGGTTTATCTAGATCCCTCAGCATGAATGCTAAAGCTGATGCAGTGAAGTGCATCGTATCCGTGCCATGGGCTACGATCACTCCCTCAGCTCCCCCCTTCAGCTCAGATTCCACGGCTTTAGCTATCTCCTTCCAATGCCTAGGGGTTAAGTTCTCACTGAACTCGGCGAATAATTGAACGTAACTCAAATTAGCTATATCAGCGAGCTCCGGAATTAGATCTAGGAGTTCCTCAGGCTTCTCGTGAGCTATAACACCTCCCGTCGAGTAATCAACTCTCGAAGTTATAGTTCCTCCTGTAACTACCACTGAAACACGGGGAAGATCTTCTCTGTAACTCAACTCCGGGAGTTTTCTCTCTTTCCTCCTAAATCCCTTAGAAATTAGTTCTATCTCAGCCCCTTCCAAATTGATGCCTATATTGTATCCATTATCTAACTTGATAATTACATGTTCATCATCTAGTATCTCGGGCCTCGGGATGAGTACTCCCTCGTAAACACGATTCCCCCTCTTAACTCTGATCCTATCGAAGTCCTCAAGCCCGAGCTTCGAGAGGATCTCCCTAGCTTTACCCCTATAATGGAGCATCCCGATGTGATACAATAAGAGTTAAAAACGATGATGCCTGAGTACAGCTTCCATCTAGCATGTATTTCGGTCCCGATAGCTTGAGATAGGAGCTTACGCTCAGATATACGTGGTAAAAATGAAATGATTGCATAATACATTAAAAAGTTGGTTTAAGGAGCTATAATTAGAAAAGGAGTGAATAAAAAATCAAGGCGAGATTTGTGTTTATCTCTTGAGTAAGGGCCTGAACTTATATGCGTATGCAATTATCCCAGACTCACCACTCACTCTCACCTTTCTTAGTACCATCTCAACGTCCATGCCCTCGGTCACTTGAGAGGGTTCGATGTCCGTCAACTGGCTCATTAACCTAGTCCCATCCTCTAGCTCAATTAAAGCCACTACATAAGGTGTATAATACTCAAATCCCCTGGGGGCATTCCATATAATGGAATAATTGATAACTTTTCCTCTCCTTGGGAGTTGTTTAGTAACTATATCCTTAGATCCACAGACAGGACATATCTCTCCTTTAGGGAGCATCGTGTGACCGCAGCTCCTACATAGACCCCCTTCTAATCTATACCTAGCTGGGAATTCCCTCCAATGAGCGGGGACACTCAGCCAGTAGGCCCACATACTCACACCCCCTCGATTAAGTGTACTACAGAATTGCATCCGAGCCCGCCTATGCTTAGGACTAGGGCCCTCCTAGCTCCATTGACCTGCCAACCTTGGGCCCTCCCTGTGAGCTGAAGATAAGCTTCAGCCAACTGATAGACTCCAGTTGCCCCTATAGGGTCTCCTCTTGCCTTAGATCCTCCCTCTGGATTTATGGGGATAGGCCCATTCCTCTTAGCTTCTCCATCCATGAAGAGTTTGTAAGCCTTGCCGCTCTCAGCGAGACCCAACTCCTCCGTAGCTATGTAGCCCATCACACTCGAATACTCCCCTATAATATAGAGATCAGGCTTGAAGTTATTCAGCTTTGAAACAGCTCTATTGAATGCCATTCTGATAGATGGCATCTCTAAGATATATTTCCTATTGTATAACGATATTCTATCGGTAGCCTGCCCGAATGAAGATATTCTAGCGCTCCCATTTGGACCCTCACTCTTCTCTGAAAGTACGATCGCAGCAGCACCGTCTGAGGGACTGGGGACATCCATCATGCTTATCGGCTCAGCTAGTAGAGGTGAGGATAAATAAGCGTCGAGATCTATCTTGAATCTATACTGAGCATGGGGAGTGTCTACAGCATTTTCATGCATTAGGATCGGAAAGTAGGAAAAATCTTCCCTATTTATGCGATATTTCTTCAAATATTCTCTCATAAGTAGAGCATGCAGGGAGTCGAGAGTAGCCCCGTGAAATGCCTCATACTCAGAGTCTATGAGCGTTGATAGAGCTGTATTAGAGTCCTCTAAGGAAGTATAGTCCGTCATCTTCTCAACTCCAACTACTAGAACTCTCTGAGCCTCCCCACTCTTTATCAAAGAATTCGCTATAATGGCTGCGGCAGCTCCAGAAGCATTAGCAGCTTCAACTTTCAATGCGGGCACGCCCTTAAGGTTCAATCTCGATACAACATAGGACCCGAGGTTCTCCTGGCCATTCACAACTCCTGAGAGGGAATTAGCTACCACGACGTAATCTACTGAAACTCCTCCTGCGTCTTCTATAGCCAATATTGATGCTTCAGCTGCTAGATTCCTCAATGATTTGTCCCAATGATCCCCGACCTTCAGAACACCCGCGCCTATTATATACGTCATGATCCTCACCTCAGTAGCCGCTGAAATCGTGCAACATCTTTATCATCCTCCTGAATCTAGCGTAAATAGCATAATCTATGTACTCCTTTCTCGAGACGTAGTCCATAGTCTTAGGTGCGAGATCTTGGACAGCCTCAATCCCCTCTCGGACCTCTATGTGGAAAGCATCGCTACCAGCACCGGATCCGAAGGAGACCAATAATATCTTCTGTCCGGGCTTCGCCTGATCCAGAACTGCTGCTAGGCCAACTAGAGCTGATCCGGAGTAAGTATTGCCTATATAGGGGGTTATGAGCCCGGGTTTTATCTTATCGGGTGTGAAACCCAATCTAGCCCCTACTCTCAGTGGGAACTTGCCATTGGGCTGGTGGAATATAGCGTAATCATAATCGTTTGGTCCGGTCCCCATTAAGCTCATCAACTCTCTCGCAGCTGATATTATGTGCTTGAAGTAAGCCGGCTCCCCTGTGAAAGCTCTCGTGTGAGCTGGATAATGTTCATGCTGCCTCCTCCAGAAATCTGGGGTATCAGTCACATAAGACAGGGATGCTTCTATAACAGCTATGGAATCCTCAGCGGGCCCCAAAATGTAAGCTGCGCCTCCAGCAGATGCTGTATATTCTAAAGCATCTCCAGGAGCTCCTTGTGCAGTATCAGCCCCTACTGCTAGCCCGTAATCTATCATCCCGGATCCTACTAATCCTATCACTGATTGAATAGCTTCAGTTCCTGCCTTGCATGCGAACTCATAATCAGCACCTGTAGTGAGTCTTTTCGGCCCTCCAGCACCTAGGGCCTCTGCGAGTATCGTCGCTGTAGTTTTGACAGCGTAAGGCTTCGATTCTGTACCGACATATACAGCCCTGAGCTCAGAAGGATCTATCTTAGCTCTCCTCAGGGCATTCAAGGATGCCTCATATGCTATAGTGAGAGTATCCTCATCCAATCCGGGCACGCTCTTCTCCTCAACCATTATACCTGCTGCGTACCGCTTCCACTCCCTCCCCCATCCTCTAGCGAGCTCTTCCGACCTTATCCTCCACTTCGGTATGTAAACACCCCATCCAATGATCCCAACCTTCCTATTAGGCTTCATAACACCTCCCCTTTATATTTTGAGACCGGAGCTATAGCGGGAATCGTTGAAGATCGAATGACCGGGAGGGTGTTACATAAAAATCTTTGTTATATAAATGTAAAACTAAAAAAATTATTCGGAAGCCGATTATGAAGTATAATGAAAAATAGATTAAGTTAGTGAATAATTTTATTTATATTCAAATAAGTGTTTATTGTTTAAAATCATGCTTATGATCACCATAACGAGCCTCGATTACCCTGAGGAGGAGCAGGCCCATGATATCTATCGATATGACGGATCCTGCAAGCAGATAGAGGAAGACTATTATCAGGGGGAGGTTCAACAGCGCATGTAAGTAAGTAGATACTATTAAAGAGACTGTGATCGGCATCTGGATGAGTGCGAATGCCCTTCTCCTCCTCAACTTCCACCCGATATATGTCGCGACTAAATTCGCAACAGATCCTCCCAAAGCATCGATTATACCAAATGGACCAATGAGATTCGCAATAAAGCATCCTAGGGATGTGCCTATTATGACAGGTGGACCGAAAAGTATTGAGAGAGCTAATAGAGAATCTGAAACTCTCACTTGTACCTCATAAAATGAGAGAGGAGCTAAAGCGATCGTTAAGGAAGCATATAGAGCTGCGAATATCGAAGTAAACGCTACTCTTATCGCTACCCCCTTTCCCTTCATATCGGCTATTCCTCGCTTCTACTTAAGAACTTTTCCCGTCTCAATATACCATAGATAGAGGTCGAGTTCTCCCAGAGCCATACCTGTCCTCCTAGAGATCTCCTCTAGGATAGATTCTATCATCAGATATTTAGCTCTGTTCAAGTTTCTGGGCTTCCCCTCGAGTATACCGTACCTTACCAGCAAATCGAGGATATGAAAATCTATTATCGAGACGTTCTTAAATCCAATGTTCCTAAGGAAATGACTAGCTTCCTTATAGCCCAACCCCTTAACATTCTTCACTAACCATTCTCTCAATAGCCTCTCATCTCTGAAACTGGATATTATATCCTTCAGAATCGGGATGAGCTTCCTAGCCTCGACGATGAATTCAGCTCTCTTCCTAGGGTATCTATGACCTAGCTTAGCTAACTTATCAGCCAGTTCTTCCTTAGTTAATGTGAAGATATCATCGCCTAAGGATTCCAAGATCCTCAGACCGCCCTCCGCGCTGAAATTGGCTGTCAATATGCAGAATACTAACTCCTTAAAGAGCTCTTCATTGTCCTTTTCACACTCAAATTCCCTCATTCTTCTCTCTATGATCCCCCTCACCTCACTACCCCTCAATCTTAGCACATCATTCACTAAGTCGTCCACTCCCATCCCTATCCCTCTCTATCGAATAAGTGACTATTGAACCATCCTCAAATTCCTCAATGACTTTTATCGAAGCCCTCACATTATAATCCTCCATAAGGAGCCTGAGATCCTCGAAATAGTCGTAAAATCCGCAAGTCCTGCAGAAATTACCTGTAAATTCCACAACAATAGACTCGCCTGATATTTCCAGTATTCTAGCTGAGGACTCCCTCCCCCTCAGCTCATTGAATCTCTCAACGGCTTTCCTGACCGCTCCAACTAAATCCAGCTTCGCTGTCTTATGCTCGAAGATCCAGAGGCCATGTCTACTGCAGAGGATCCTAACTTCAATATTCCCATCTATCCTCCCGAAGGAGGCTTCGGGCCTCTTCTCTCCCTCTAGATATCTCCTGATCCTGGTACCGTCCTCCCTCACGATTTCGACCCATATTATCCTATTCGACTCATCCATTTCATGGGGTATAGCTCCCACTTCTACTAGGATCCCACCGTCATGATAGATCCTAGGCCTATGTTCCTCAAGTAGCTCGGGGAATTCATTAGGGGATAGAACTCTCATCTCCTCTCCACAACATATGATAGGACCTCTACCTTCTACCTGCTCTTCGACGATCCTCCCGCATCTCTCACATCTGAATATCTGCATAAGCTCTCCGGAAGTCTGGCTTTAAATATGAATCGTAGGCTATGCCTTATACAATCCTCTCGAGGATCTCCGAGGGAGTAAATAACCAAGAACCTCGAACTATATTCAAAGAGGTGAGGAAGGGGGTCAGGACTCGGCAAATACTTCATCGCTGGAGCTCAGGCGGTTGATCCTCCCTCATTCCCCCAATTAACTTCCCAATACTAAAAAATAAAGGTTAGGCTTACCTCCTCTTGACCTCACCTATCTTCGAAGACAATACTTCAGCTGGTTTATGGGGCTTGAAGCCCAATTTACTTCTCATGATGAGTTTCTTGAGGAGTTGTATCCCTTGAGCCGGATCGACGTACTTAGGACAGACATCGGAGCAAGAGGTGGCAAAGTGACAACGCCAGCATCCGTGATCACTATCTACTACAGCTATCCTCTCCTCTAAACCGTCATCCCTAGTGTCGATGATGTACCTATATGCTTGCGCTAGAGCGTGGGGGCCCAAGTACTCATGGTCAGTCGAGACAGTTGGACAAGCGGAATAACAAGCTCCGCATAACAGACAGTCAGTGAACTGGTAATACCTCGCGTATTCTTCTATCGTCTGCTTATAGTCTCCAGTTGGATTCTCTAATTCTTCTGCATCCTTCCTTATTATCCAAGGCTTGACCGCCCTATGCTTATCGAAGAAGGATTTGAAATCGCAAGCCAGGTCCCTGATTATCGGGAAGTTATCGAGAGGTCTCAGCTCAATCTTACCATCCTTCGCTACTTCCAAGACCCTAGTCCTGCAGATGAGCATCTGCCTCCCATTAACCATCATAGCGCATGAACCACATAAAGCCTGCCCACAGGAATATCTGAACGCTAGAGAGGGATCTATCTCCTCCTTGATCCTCAGGAGCGCATCAAGTATCGTAGTTCCTCTGCTCACCTCAATCTCATATTCCTTCCATCCTGGCGCGAAGTCTCTCCTCGGATTATACTTGTAAACCCTAATCTTAACAGTCCCAACGGGTTTCCAGAGGTCCATGGACGACTCCATCACACTCACCCCTCATATTAGTCCTAAAGCCATCAGAAGCACCTGAAAGCCCACAATATATGTGACAATTCCTATAAGAAAGATAGCCCATCCTATGAGTTTCGTCCAGCATTTATCTGGTACTAATTCAATGAGTATAACTCTAATACCGTTGAATGCATGATAGAGTAGTGCAGCGAGGAAGATAGCCATATTGCTCAGGTAGAGGTACGTATTGCCCGTGATCAGCTTCCCCACGTTGGGTTCGTTGTTCGCGAGTAAGTGTATTAGCCCGGTCACTATTATTAGCAGGCCGGTGACATAATGGAGGAGCATCTTCGTGGATTCCCTCATTGAATCAACCTCCCATCAGAGGCTTCACGAGAATCGCATAATATGACCAGATGAGGGCTAAAATTATGAATAATATAATCGAAATAGCTAAAAGATATCTCTGTTTACCCTCTATGGAGACGGGTCTCTGGAAGGGCTTCTTCACGAGCAACGGTTTCCCTAAGCCGATCCCGAAGAGCTCAAGTAACGTGAGTCTGATACCATTCGCGACATGGAAGGTCACTATAATGCCTAATAGGGCATCCCACCAGAGACCCGGATGCCATCCTGTACTGTAGAAGTGAGGTAAGATGAAGAGAATTATTAAGATTCCCGTTATCCTGTGCAATGTGTAGAGCTTCCTCTCGATAACGTAGCCCCTAACCTTGAACCAGCCGGATACACCCCTCCTATTCTGAGCATAATACTCCAGCTCTCCCTCACTCATATAGACTCACCTCAATACTTCCTCTCGGCCAGGGGCCACTTCGTTATTCTAACCGGTAGATATGTGAAGATGGGCTCGCCATCAGCACCTCTACTCACTAAAGTATGCTTGAGCCAATTCTCATTATCTGTCTTCGGGTAATCCAACCTAGTATGCGCACCCCTCGTCTCCGTCCTGTTGAGGGCTGAGAGAGCAACTACATAAGCTATCTCGAGCATAGCATCTAATTCAAGGACATGAATGAGGTTCGTATTGTATTCCGCATCTCTATCGGCGACGTGTCCGCTTCCAAATCTCTCTCTCAATTCTTTAAGCTTCCTTATAGCTTCCTTAAGCCCATTCTCTTCTCTGAAGACGTAAACATAGTCGCTCATCGTCTTCTGCATCTCCCTCCTTATTAAGTAGGGGTTCTCCCCTGTCGACCCCTTGAGAATACCATCGAATATTCTCTTCTCCTCAGCTTCTACTTTCTTAGAGGGTATCTCACCTCTGCTCTTGCTCATCGCATAATCAGCAGCCGCTCTACCAGTTAGCATACCATAAACTAAGCAATCCGTTGAAGAATTCGTCCCTAACCTATTCGCGCCATGCAAACTGACACAAGCCACTTCCCCGGCTGCCCAGAGACCCCTCACCGGGGTAGCACCGTAGGTATCAGTATGAACGCCTCCCATCGTGTAATGAGCTACTGGCCTGACTGGTATCGGTTCCTCAACTGGATCGACACCAGCGAACTCTATAGCTATCTCTCTCACATCAGGTAACCTTTCATTTATCTTATCCTCTCCTAAATGTCTCAAATCTAGCAGAACATAATCTAGCCCTCCTGGACCCTTGAAACCCCTCCCTTCCGATATCTCAGTCATCTCGGCCTTCGAAACAACATCTCTAGGTGCTAACTCCATCTTTTCTGGTGCATATCTGCTCATGAACCTCTCTCCTTTATTGTTTATGAGATAACCACCTTCCCCTCTCGCTGCTTCTGTTATGAGTATACCTGAGGGCACTAGACCAGTTGGGTGGAACTGGAAGAACTCCATGTCCTTCAGCGGAAGCCCTGCCCTGTAAGCCATGCTCATCCCATCGGCTGTCGAGGAGTGTGAGTACGTTGTGAATGAGAATAATCTTCCCGCACCTCCTGTGGCTAAGATCCCTGATTTCGCATTAAATACATAGAAGTCCCCGCTTTTTAATTCAATTGCGGTCACTCCTCTGAACTCATTGTCCTCTATGAGTAAGGAAGTTACGAAGAATTCATGGTAAAATTTTATACCATCATATTTGAGCGCCGTATCGTAGAGCGTGTGCATAGCATATAGCCCCGTTTTATCTGCTGCGAAGCATGCCCTCGGGAAACTGTGCCCACCGAAGGGCCTCTGAGCGATCCTCCCATCACTCCTTCTAGCCCAAGGCATCCCCCAATGCTCTAATTGATAGATCTCCTGAGGCGCGAGTCTCACGAACAGCTCCACTGCATCCTGATCCGCGAGCCATGCCGCACCCTTAATCGTATCGTAAGCGTGAAGATCGAAGCTGTCCCCTTCATCTGGATATAGAACAGCCCCTGTGCCGCCTGCATAAGCTACAGAATGAGATCTCATCGCATGAACCTTCGTCAAGACGCTCACATTCAGTTTATCATTACTCCTCCTCGCGGCTTCTATAGCTGCTCTCAAACCAGCTAATCCTGATCCTATGATAACGACATCGCTCTCTATTACCTCCGCCAAGGCATACCCTCCCATCTACGGGTAATTCATTTATCAATTTTCAGGTCAGTCAATAAGATAAATGTTTCGTCCACTACTCTTATAAATTTATTTTAGTTAGGCATTTTATTTAATAAAATTTTTATTTATGATGCACATTATATATGATATTTCATTAAAATCGAGAAGTAATTTTAATATTTTTAGTTAAGCAGCTCCTCAGGGGGGATAGGAGTGAGTATACATCATCTCTACTCCGTAATGAATACGCTCCAAGCGAGGATAGGGACTGTTGAACAACTTTGGATATGTGTTGGTTTATTTGCACTATTCATCATAGGATTAGTGATATATTACTGTTACTCGAAGAGCCTAGGATTCCCTGAAGGGTGATGCGAATGGTGGAGATGACTAGGAGGGATTTCATAAAGGCGAGTGTCGTGACTTCAGTAGCTTTAGCTGCTGCATCCCTCGGAATTCCCCTGATCCAATATATTTCCTCTGAACGCGTGATCACTGGGAAGATAGGGGCTGGATCGAGCTCCCTACCGCTCAAGATAGCTAACATAAATAATCTCGAGCCAGACTCTCAAATACAATTCACGATGCCCCTCAATCCGGATGGTAGTAGAGGTCAACATCCAGCTATCTTAATAAGGCTCAGACCCGAGTTAGCTCAGAGAGCTGGAACTGAGTTGAAGGCCTTCAGTGCTGTTTGCACTCACTTAGGATGCATAGTCCACTTGGAAAAGAAAGATGACATATACTGCCCCTGTCACGCGGGCTACTTCGATCCCGTTACTGGGGGAGTGCTTGCGGGTCCTCCTAAGAAGCCCCTCCCAGAAGTTGAAATAAGGATAGATGAGAACGGAGATATCTACGCTGAGGGGTGGAAGAAATGAGTTGCGAGGAGAGAAGCTGCATATCTAGGTTCGTTGATTGGTTCATCGATAGATTAGGTATGAAGAGCCTCAAGGAGCTCAAGGTCTATAGGCACACATTGCACCCCCTTTACAGCCTCGGGGGACTGACCACTCTGATGTTAGTGATCCTAGGGATCACCGGGATACTACTACTGATGTTCTACGTCCCAGTCTTCGGGGAGAGTAATCTGGCCTACGATAGTATAGTCAGGATAATGGATAAGGTAGCTTACGGGTCCGTAATAAGGAGTCTTCACAACTACGCGGCTAACCTCATGATACTACTCTCGATGATACACTTCCTCAGAGTCTACTTCATGGGAGCTTATAAGAAGCCACACGAACTGACTTATGTGATCGGGATATTAACAGGACTCCTCGCGATATTGTGCGGTGTGACGGGTTACTCTCTCAGGATGGATCATATAGCTGCTGAAGCTATAAGGATAGGGAATACTCTCGTATCCAACATGCCTGGAGGAAAGTGGATAGCCCCCCTCATATACGGGATAGGCACTTTCGATGAGATAATAGGTAGGTACTTCGCGTACCACATACTTTTAGCAGGACTCATAGCCTTACTAGCGTTAATACATTTCCTGATGGTTCACATGCATCACGCTTCCCCACCTTATGATGGTTCTGATCCCGAGCCAGCAGTCCCGTTCTTCCCCAACCACCTATTGACTGAGATATCAGCGATCTCCGTAGTTATAGGAGCCCTCATAATACTATCGGCAGCCTTCCCAGCGGAACTCGGTCAGAAGTTCCTACCAACAGAAATCCTACCAGTCGGCCAGCCTGAGTGGTATCTGATGGCGATTTATGCTGGGATAAAGACAGGAGTAGATCCATTCCTAGCTTTCGCAGTCGTCCCAGGCATACTATTATTAGTGCTCGTCCTCATGCCATGGATAGATCCAGCATATAGCAGGCACCCTAGGAACAGGAGGATAGCGACCTTATACGGCTCAATACTCTTGGGAGAATTTATAGTATTCACGATATACGGGATCCTAACACCGGGTCAGGAGATCCCGCTCATTTACGCTATAGCAATTGGTTTGGCTACTGCTATAGCGATAGGGCTACCAGTGGCGAAGTGCACTTCGAAGCCAGTCCCCCCTAAGAAGGCACCTAGAGTGAGGAGGGTGAGGCACAGGCCCCAGATACTGAGTCAAGCTAAGTATATCCTACTACTGATCTTGATAGTGCAAGTAGCCTCTCTCGCTCTAGGGGTCAACTCCCACATCCAAGAGCTCTACTCACTCGCCGCTATATACTTCGGGATCTCTATAATGGCATTTGGATGGATAATATTTATAGCTAAAGTTATTACACTAGATATTCCTTATATAACAAGACAAGCAGAGGTAAAAGTATGAAGATGAATCATTATATCATTTATTCGTCAATCAACTGAGATCTTTTTTATCTTGTGCTAGAGGCGATCTTCGATGGATCGCGATACTCTACTCCTAATGGGGGTCATAGTAATCGTCTTGATCGTGCTGGGATCTACGTATACAGTTATGTACAGAGGCGTGGCCCCATCCCTCTTAGGAACGTATACTGAAACTCGGCAACAATCTAAAACTCAAGTAACGCAAACTCAAGCAGCACCCTTCCCCTTCGGAGACAGATTCCTATCGATTAAGGAATTCTCAGTGAACTACGATCTAAAGGTTAATGAGAGTAAGATAGGGGAGCTCTCTGCTTATCTTAAGGGGGATAAGTATAGGTTAGATCTATCGATGGAAAGCATCCAGTATGCAATTATAAGATCCGGGAATTCCAGTGTAGTATGCTCAAAAGCTGCTGGAGAGAATTGGTCGTGCTTACAGAGTGGGTCGATTGAAGAAGCGATTCAATCAACTGGGGAGGAAAACTTGAGGGATCCGGTAGGTGAAGGGAGTAAGCTCCGCTCTCCATCATACAACGGATCTAGGAATTACGCTGGTCAGAAGAGCTACTGTTACTACGCGAGGGAGACTTCGGGTGAGCTAGAAGTCCTGAGGGAGATATGTATAACGGACAAGGGGGTCCCCCTATACTACCTCTACATAGAGAAGACTAATAATATCGTTATTAAGAGGATCGAAGCAATAGCTAAGACGATCTCCCCCTCCGTTCAGGATAATGTGTTCAATCCGCCGGCGGCCCCGTCTTAAGTATATTATTTAAATTTTTAACATAATTTTCCGGAGATCGTATTAATAGAACCCATTGAACGAAATGTTTTTTAATCTATTCATTCGCGAATCCTCAGGTAACCATGCCGGATTACCCGAGCTTCGAGCATGTGTATAATGCTATAATGTCCGAGCTCAGGGGCTTCGTTCAAGGTTCGGAGTGTAACATGAATCTTATAAAGGATCTGATATCGAAACTACCACCTGAAGCGCTCGATCAACTCATCGCTCAACTCAACGAGGACCTGAGATCTTGGTTCGGGATGGGTCTTATCTCAGAGGATAGATTGAGGAGGGGGCTCTCTAAGTTGGAGGAGATAAGGAAGCTATATCCTGCTTCAATTCAAAAATAATTCAAAAAGATCCGAAATTCTATGAAAGGATATCCACTATGGAGAGGCCTCCACCCTCATCACTTATTTATCTCTAACGCTCTATGAAATGCTCCGTGGACTTCAAGCTCATACTAGTAACTGGTGGTGTGATAAGCGGGCTCGGTAAAGGCGTAGTAGCTGCATCAATAGGGAAGATAGTCCAATCTAGGGGCTTATCTGTCTCAATGATAAAGATAGATCCCTACCTGAACCCGGATCCTGGGACATTGAATCCTGTAGAACATGGAGAGGTATTCATAACTGAGGATGTATGGAAATTCTGTGCAGGAGAAGTAGAGTTCAAAATAGCCGAGATAGATGAAGATTTTGGTCATTATGAGAGGTTTCTCGATATAAATATGCACCCATCTAATAACATAACGAGCGGCCAAGTGATGCTGAGCGTGATACTGGGGGAGAGGAGGGGGCACTACCTCGGACAGACGATAAGATTGATCCCCCACGTCACTAACGAGATCAAGAGGAGGATATATAGTGTGGCTGAGAGGGAGAGACCCGATGTACTAATCGTAGAACTCGGTGGGACCGTAGGGGATTATGAGGCCATGGCTTTCGTTGAAGCCCTTAGACAACTCAGATTAGAGCTGGGTAGTGGGAATTCTCTACATGTTCACGTCACATATGTTCCTTTCGTTGAGACAATAGGAGAATTTAAGACGAAGCCAGCCCAACTGTTCTTCAGGGAGATCCTAGCTGCAGGTCTGCCGCCGGATATAGTCATCGCTAGGACCTCATCGCCTCTACCGGAAAACGTGAAGAAGAAGCTGGCTCTCTATGCTAGCGTTCCCCTTAATGCAGTTTTTGACGATCCGAACTTAAGCGTTACTTATGAGTTACCTATATATCTGGAGAATCAAGGATTTGGTAAGATACTCTCTGAGAAGCTCCATATAAATGGCAACTCCGATCTGAGTGAGTGGGAGGAGATAGTGAGGAAATTCAAGGTGGGTATCAGGAAGAGGGTAGCGATGGTCGGGAAATACTGGAGGATGGCGGATGTCTATATCTCTATATTAGAAGCAGTTAAGCATGCCGGAGCTTCTCTGGGAGTCCTTCCGGAGATAATCCCCGTGGATTCTGAGGGTATAGAGAGGGGAAATGAACTGGAGAAAATTGAGGATGCTGACGGGATAATCTTAACACCGGGTTTCGGATCTAGGGGGACTGAGGGGATGATATACGCTGCTTCTTGGGCACTCAAAAACGAGAAGCCCTTCTTGGGCATATGCTTCGGTGCCCAACTAGCGACAGTAGCTTTCGCTAGGGAGGTGATGGGTTGGGAGGGCGCTAACTCCACTGAGATAGATGCGAACACTCCGTGGCCAGTAGTCGATCTCCTCCCGGAGCAGAAGGCAATAAGAGATGTGGGAGGGACGATGAGGCTCGGAGGACATGAAGTCATATTGTTAGGAGGGAAGCTGAGGGCTGCTTACGGGAGAGATAGGATAGTAGAGAGGTTCAGGCATAGATACCACATAATAAAGGAGTACGCTGAGAGGATGGAAGGAGCGGGCTATAGAGTGACTGCAGTAGATCCCTCCGGTGAGATAATAAATGCCTTCGAAGTCGAAGGACACCCATATTTCGTCGGAGTTCAGTTCCATCCGGAGTTCAAATCTAGACCAGGGAGACCTAGTCCGACATATGTCTCCTTCATGGAAGTCGTTAAAGGGATCTGAAGACAGACTTAGCTACACTGATAACTTTCTCTACTTCTTCTTCCGTCATACAATGGTAGAGAGGTAGGTAAAGTATCTCCTCGCAGAGGGCTCTCGCATTCGGAGTATCTCCTGAGATCTCGAAATCCTCAAATAATATGCTGAGGAAATTGTAATATCTATCCTTTAATTTTGAGATAGCTGGTTGTTCCTGCAGAGGCATCGGATAGGCTGCTCTGGCCATAACACCTCTCTCAGCTAAGAGCTTCAATGCTCTATCCCTCTTCCCCCTCACCCTCACTGGGTAGAGGTGCCAGACGGGATCGGCCCATTCAGCGACATACGGTGTTTCGACTAGATCCGATAATTCCTCTGTGTAAATAGATGCTATCTCCTTCCTCCTTCTGTTGAATTCATCTAATCTTTCGAGTTGAACCAATCCTATTGCGGCATTTATCTCCGTCATCCTGTAATTGAATCCTATGAAGTGATGCTCATACTTTGAGACCTGTCCCTGATCCCTTATAGCTTTCGCCCTTAAGTATATTTCCTCATCATCCGTCGTTATCATACCTCCCTCTCCTGTCGTCATGTTCTTAGTTGGATAGAAGCTGAAGGCCCCTACCTCACCTATAGCGCCTACTTTCCGGCCCTTATAGAGGGCTCCATGCGCTTGAGCGCAATCCTCAAGAATTAAGATATCCCTTTCCCCTAGAGCTTCCCTTATAGCATCTAGATCAGCGGGATGCCCATGTATATGGACGGGTACTACTGCCTTAGTCTTCTCAGAGACCTTCCTCTTGACATCATTTGGATCCATCGTACCTGTCTTTGGATCTACATCTACGAAGACAGGCTTAGCTCCCGAGAGTATGACAGTAGATGCCGTCGCGAAAAACGTATAACTTGGAACTATGACTTCATCCCCGGGTCCGATGCCCATCGCGATGAGTGCTACATGTAATGCGGCTGTACCATTAGAAACAGCGACAGCATACTTACTCCCCACATAGGAAGAGAAGGACCTCTCGAATCTCTCAACAAGCTCCCCTTGAGCTAATTTTCCGGATCTTAGGACCTCAGATACACTTAAGATCTCTCTCTCACTTATGCATGGTTTAGATATCGGTATCAATGCGTATCCCCTGGAGCCGCTCCCCCAACTTAATAAAAACCGAGCCGCTCCCCTCTGTCCCCGAGTTCACTGTCCTACCGAGAATTGTTATGATATCGATGCCTCGTAGTGTGGGTAAAATTTATTACACTTGAAGGCTTTATAAAGTTTTGATAATATACTGTATATCCCCAAGAAGGTTATCCTGGAATCGGTAAGCTCAAGAAGTAAGATGTCGCTGAAGCGACGATGGGCGCTGCTATGTTATCCTCAATCCCATAGAGCTCTGCTACTGATGAGAGGGCAGCTAAGATCAATGATTCAAGCAGCCTCCCAGTTATAAGTATTGAGATTATATAGAAAGATAAGAATCCAGAGAGAGTCCCTTCGATTGTTTTATTGCTGAACGGGATAACTCTCCTTCCAAAATTCATCCCGAAAATCGCGGAAATTCCATCAACAAATACTAAAGCTAAGACACCGTAGATCATAGAGGGCCCGAATATGAAGTATGAGGATGCCCCTCCGACGAGTCCTGACATCATACCTAACCATCCGCTTCTCCTCTCATAATCCCTCTCAACCATCCTTATCAATTTCTCAAAAGACTCTATCACGACTTCTAAATGTCTGACTTGGGGGATTTGCATACTTGCTTTGAGCCATTCTGGGAGACCCTTGACTTGAGTTGAATATATTATCCCTCCTATAGCTAGAGCCGCTCCATAGACAGCTCCAGGTTCTATGTAATCCTTCAAGAGCAAAGGGATAGCTAGGAGAAGTGAGAAGACCACATGAATAAGCTTCCTTATAGTCTCCCCGATCATATGATCCCCTGAGAGAGTGAGAGCTCTACTAAAGCTAGTATACGAGGTACCATTATATTTTATCGTTTCTCCCCTCTCTCAATCGTTTAGGATGCGTTTACCCGGGTCCTCGTAATACCGTCTTAAGGAAAAGGACTAAGGATTACCGCCAAACTTCCGGCGAAATTTTCACTTCACTCTCTATACTTCATTCCCCGCTGCACCAGCGACTTCATCATGCGGTGCGGTAAACTTATAGAACATGAGGTACTTGGTATTTAGATGAGTGACCTATTGAACTTACTGAGTGAGATGAGGAGGGGAAAGGAGCCTGACGATAGGGAAGTTATGGGAGCCTTGAAACAACTCCGTGAGAGATTCCCTGAGATATCTCATATAGTACTCTCGGAGGAGAACAGGATACTTCTGAGGAAGATTATAACCAAGGGGATTCTCATCGTGGATGAGGACCTCTTCCTAGCGTGCGAGGAGCATGATTCTTTGAGGAGAGAGGCTTATCAAGCCGTCAGATCTATGAGTATTGAGGAGCTTGAAAGGGCATCCGTGGAGATAATAGCTAAGAACTTAGAGAGAACACTACTAGGCGGCTTCATAATGAAGAGAATAAGTTAGATCGGGGCGGGGGGACTCGAACCCCCGGCCTGCCGGTTTCTGTGGGAGCTGCCGCTGACGGGGCGTCAACAGACGCCCACTACAGCCGGCCGCTCTACCAGGCTGAGCTACGCCCCGTCACACATAATGCTAGCCCAAGTAATATATTAACGTTACTGCCTCCTATTGCGGATTCACACCCCTCTAACTTCGAAGGGTACTCCCATATATTCGGAAACTCTTTTAAATATCTCGAAGTCCTGCTTATTCCTAGTTACCAAGAGGACCTCCTCTATAGAGGATTCCTTTATCTCCTCTAGTATTATCCTAATGGATACTTCCACTGGAACTCCTCCGACCCCAGCTCCCATCGCTGGAAACGCTATACTCCTAACCCCCAGCTCCTCCCCTTTCTTCAGAGCCGCTCTGACAGCTGCTCTTATGTACTCAGGGCTGCTGGAACCTCCCGGGCTCTCTACAGTAGGCGCATGGATCACATACCTCGCTTTTAGCTTCCCAGCGGAGGTCTCTATAGCTTCACCTATTCTTAAGGGAGCCTTCCTCATGGCCTCCCTCTCTATTTCCTCCCCTCCCTTCCTCTTTATAGCTCCAGCAACACCTCCTCCCATCACTAAGAATACATTGGCTGGGTTGACTATAGCGTCCGACTCCACTTCCGTTATATCTCCTAGCACGAGGATCAGCCTCGGCATGATATCCCTCCGCCCCACGAGATGAGATTTTATAATCTTGTCTCATCGGGCCTGAGCATCCTCGGCACACCCTCCTCTATCTTATACTCAGCCCCGCAGTTCTTACAAGAGAGTTTTCCGCTTATTACTTCAAGCTCCATACATTTAACACAATTACTTGGGTCCTCGGGTCGGGAGCCGGTGAAAGCGCACCATATCTCGCACAGAGGTCTCTCGGGTATCGTAGAGAGTCCATTCTCTTTTCTCTCGTTCTCTACTATTAGTTCAAGGGGGAAGCTCAAACATGAGGGACATGCGAGTAGATCTAAGAGCCTCCTCTTCAAGCGATCACCTGAATCTTATATCCTCGATCCATACTTAAGAAGAACTGTCCCTTTCAAGAAGGAATCGCCGAGTTCTCGAGTCTCCGTTCTAATGCTGAAGGAACACTAATAGATAGAGGGGCCACTATGAGTGACTGGAAATTATTTTATCTATCTTCAAAGAGAGATCTAGCTTGGAAGATATGCGGGAGGTCTCTTACTGGATCTAGATAGATCTCCTCTCAGCTGCAAGAAAACCCTAAATATTTTTCAATTCACATTGGGTGAGGAGCGTCATGAGCGGGGACCATAAATTCGAGATACAGATAGTCAAGCAGGATAGGGCTTTGAGAGTCGAAAGAGAGTATAAAGAAAGAATGAAAGAGCTCTATGGAGATAAAATAATTTCCAAATTCTCTAGAGATGTTGTTGAATGTCCCATTCTTGGGAAGACTGTGAGCTTCCTGATATGTATGGGATGCCCCAATTATGTCAGGAGATTCAAAGGTGTGGTCCACTGCAAAGGCGAGCCAATAGCTCCTTCTGGGAGATCATAATTCAGATTTCTCGTATTTTCTCGACTTCCTAGAGATCATGAATGATGTTACCACAGCAGATACTATCGATGCTGATATTCCGAGGATGATGAATATTAGGGCCGATCGATCCTCATACCTACTGACTTCAGCAATAGATTCGTTCGGATATCTCAGTCCCTTGATTAGAGGTCCTGTAGCGTTCTGAGTTGAATAACTCGGGGAGAGTTCAGGGATTTGCTCAGAGTATGTGTTCATGGTGAATAGATACCATGGGAATAGCATGAGAACGCCTATCAAGAGGCCGATTAATGCGCCCTTTACTAATATCTCCTTAGGCGCTGCTGTAACCATCCTGAGGGCCTCGTATATCCTATCCCTCTCCTCACTGGAGGTCATGATGATGAATGCTGAGGAAGCGAGTGTATAGAGGGTTTTCTGCCCCCTCTTACCAGATATTCTCGCTACAGGCCTTATTAGGCCTGCGTTCTGAAGCTTCTCTATGTGGAATATTACTGTAGTTATCGGAAGACCTAGTTCTTTAGCCAGATCGTTGGGGCTCATCAATCTCTCCTTCAAAAGGGCCAAGATCCTCCTACCTATATCGCTAGATATCTCTTGACCCAAGATTTTAAGTCTCTCATCCTCTAATGTGAAGACTTCCCACTCCATTTTCCCTCAGGACTTATGGAAGTTCAGGATTTAAATCATTCTAATAACTTCGAATTACTTCGCACCTTTCGACCACCTTACTATGAGCTCCGATGCCTCGAGCAAATCATGGACTACGTAGTCTGAGAGCCTCACTATCCTCTCAGATTTGGGCCTGAATGCTATCTTCAGGCCTAGATCCATCTCGAATATGGAGAGATCACTATCCCCGTCACCCACGAAAGCCACTCTAGCGAGAGGTATACCATAACCCCTAGCGACTTCCTCTAGGACAACTCCCTTCTCATCAGGCGGAAGATCCTCGATCAATCCTACTACCTCATTTCCCTCTAGAAGGAGCCTGGCGCTCCTGCAGAAGTCCATCCCAAGTCTCTCGCAGACTCTATCCGCGATTACATTCAGACCAGAGCTTATGACTCCGACAATGAAACCAAAACCCTTGAGTATCTTTATAGACTTCTCAGAGTTCTCCACTAATTTTATGGAGTCCACCCTCCTCAGGACTTCCGAGAAATCCTTCTTCCTCCAAGAAGATACGTCTAGCTCTGCCCATCTCCTGTAATCTATCTCCCCCCTCTCATACATCTGCCTATAGATGTAGGCCTCCCTCTCAGTCCCTAAGACCTCATGAACGAACTCCCAAGAGCTTTTTATCTCGATGAGAGTCCCATCCATATCGAAGCAAACCATGTACTTCATCATAGGCTTCTACCCGTCTCGTTATTTAATTAAGATTGCACTCCGATAATATTCCAATATATAGAATACGAGCCCGGGTCAATTTATTTAAAACGCTACTGTGTCGCTGAGTGAGGAGGGTATAAGGTGTATAGCAATCCGAATGATGTGAAATTCATGCAAGTCGGTCAGAGTGATTGGCTCTCTTGGATATTCTTCATAATATTCATTATGATAATGCAGTTTTACGCAAACAGGCTGCAGGCTCAGATATGGATAAGTGAGATAAGCAGAGCTTTATCTAAACTAGAGGAGTATAGCAACGATTCTGCTAGGAAATTCATAGAAGAAGCATCTAAGTATGGGAGATCTCAAGAGGAGGTAAAATCTATTTACAACAAGGTGAAGGGATTCTTCTTAATAGAGCCAGTCACTCTCGACCCATACGGAGCCATAAGGAGGCTTGAGCACCTCTTAAATACTATGAGAGATCACTTGAATGCATTGATGAGGGATATAGCCCCTAATGCAGATAATTGGAAGAGATCTAACTTGAGGGATCAGATGGCTAGCGCACTAACGCTGGACATGATATATAGGATCATAAGGCATTACTTCATCCTCGGGAGGAAGACACAAAACTTGATATACATAGCCCAGATACAGATGCTCCTCCCCGAGATCATGAGGATAGCTAAAGCTTATTGGAAGGCATGCGATGCTTTCAGACTCGGGGTACCGATAGGCGATGGGATAGGTCCCCTAATCGCTTTGAAATTGATGAATGGTGTCGAACCTACAGAGATCGCTGAAAACATAGTGGGGGCTGAAGTAGATATCGAGGGGAGGAGAGTGATGGTGATAAAAGCGAAGGGACCAGGTTCTGAAGTTGGAAGGCCAGGTTTGGCTATAGAGAGGATTGTGGAGAGTAGAGAGGGTAAAGTCTCCCTCATAATAACGATAGATGCCGCTTCTAAGCTAGAGGGAGAGCCCACTGCAGAGATAGCCGAGGGCATAGGAGCAGCTATAGGCGATCCTGGACCTGAGAAGTATAAGATAGAGGAAGTAGCTACGAAATATGCTATACCCTTACACGCGATCGCGATAAAAGAGGATCAGCTCGATGCTATAACTAGCATGAGCGAGGAGATAGCGAGATCCGCTGATGAGGTCATAGGGAGAGTGAGGGCGGCGATAATATCGAAGACACTGCCTGGAGATTATGTGATAGTTGCCGGTATAGGGAACACGATGGGCATAGGGAATAAGATAGGAGGTGCATAAACTATGCCCGAGGAGGAGAAGAAAAAGATACCAATCGGATTTTACCTACTCTGGATAGCTTCACTAACTGGGATATTGATAATATCCTTGGTCTTCCTCTACTTAGGGTTCACAAGCCTCAGCGGAGGTAACATGGGGGAGTCCTTCCTCAATATAGTCATGGGGATCGCAGGTCTCGGGATAGCTGCTAAAGTCGGATACGATATGTTGAGGACGAGGATGTCATTCAAGGAGGAGATATTCGAAGTCCTGAGTGAGTTGATGTGCGAGAGTTGCGGGGAAAAGCTTATAAGAGATTTCAAGGAGGGGGATTACGTTGGCGCGGTTTCAGAAGGGGATAAATGCCCCAAATGCCAGCGACCAGCGTTGATAGTGAGTATATACTCTAGGACACCGAAAGGGAAGGAGAAGAAATATTGAATTCGGTGAAGTTAGTTGAGGGGAACGAAGATACACGTCGTCCCATGCGTAGTTGTATTCAATAGAGAGGGGAAAGTCCTCCTATTGAAGAGAGCTAAGAGCAAGAGGAACGGGGGGAAGTGGGAGATACCCGGGGGCAGTCTGAAGTACGGCGAATCCCCTAGGAAAGGAGCTATAAGAGAGCTCATGGAGGAAACTGGGGTGAGGTTGGATCCTCTATCCATAATTCCAGTGGACACATTCGGATTCCTCTACCCAGAGATGGGAGTTGAGTTCATAATACCCCTATATTCTGTTAGAGTCGGGGAGTTCGAGCCGAGGATAAGGAGAGAGGAGCACGATGGATGGGGTTGGTTCACGATAGACGAAGTTAAGGAAATGGAGTTGAGGGATGAGAGCATGAAGGGGGCTTATATGATGGTCTTAGCAGCTAAGAGGATTATGGATAAAATGGAAGGAGCTGAGAGATCACCCAAATATGACGGACTCCCTTCCGAAGAGCTTAGCGCTTAATATGAGGAAGATTATCAGATAAATGAGTGAGGAGAATAAAGACGTAGAGATAGCTAATAGATCGCTCATCAAGATAGTATCTCTAGCGAACATCGCGAGGCTTGTAATGGGGAGAAGTCTGAGAAGGGGATGCAGAGAGGTTGGTGCGTAAGGTACGATCATCATAGGTAGCATTAAAACGAAGAAGAGAGCTCCAACATATTGTTCAGCCTCCTTAAATGTCTTAGCGAATGAAGATGCAGCGACTAACACAGCATTTCCGGTGAGCCCTCCTAATACCACTGTCAGGAGTATGCCGAGTATCGCGTAGACCGGATTGGGAAGCCCCATCTTCATTGCTTGATTAGATACCAATCCCGGTAGGGAGAGCTCTAGGGACAGGGTTATCCCTAATAAAGTTGAGAGAAGGGTTGATAAACCGCTTATAATCGATAGAACTATTAGAGAAGAGAACTTACCGAGGAGGATCTCCATCTTACTGACTGGGTTTGTGAGCAAGGCCTCTATCGTCCTCCTCTCCCTCTCACCCGCTACCATATCTATCGCGAACGTCCCCGCTCCAGTTATCGCTATTACCCCTACCATCATAGGCAGGATCATCGCAGTTATCATCTCACCAGTCCCGACCTCCCCGCCCGATCTGGTCACCTGCTTAGCTACAGCGACCACTGGATTAACATAATCGATAGATAAATTGACCTCTTTCAGCCTATCTAGCAGTACTTTCCTAGAATATGAGGATATAGGTTCCTGCACTACTCCGATTGCTGAAGAGGATTTTGTACTGAGAGGATCATAGTAATAGAATACTTGAGAGCTTCTCCCTCTGCTCAAATTTTCCGAGAACCCCGGAGGTACCTCAACTACTAAATCGATATTCCCATTCAATATCATCTCAGTATAATTCCCTTTACAATCAAATTTGATAGATAAATCGGCTTCTTTTGATATAGAATTGAAGTAATTGACGAGATCTGTGGCATTCTTATCGCATACAACGACCATCACTTTAGGGGGGAGCGTCCTCGGGCTTATCATGACTATAGGGAGGGCTATTATGAGCGGCATCAGTATCAGGGGCAGTATTATGACATTTAATATCGTTCTCCTATCCCTAATGGCCTCTAAAAACTCCTTCCAAGCTACGACAATCCAGCCTCTCTTAGGTAGGCCGTAGCCCACCTGACCCAAGCCCCTGGTAAACTTAACTATTCCCGAAGATCCCTTAAACAACCTTCTCAATGACCTCACCCCTGACCATCCTCAGGAAGATCTCTTCAAACTCCTTCTCCTCATATAGCTTCTCTAGATCCTCTCTCTTACCGACATACCTCATTTTACCTTCACTTATGATGCCCACGTGAGTGCAGAGCCTCTCGGCCTCCCACATGTTATGAGTTGATAGTATGACGGTCCTCCCGGCTCTCGCGTAGTCCACTATCATATTCCTTATCTCCCTCGCGCTCATAACATCCACGCCTAAAGTGGGCTCATCGAGTATGAGGATAGGAGGCTCATCCAGTATCGCCCTAGCGAAAGCGACCTTCTGCCTTTGACCCTTCGAGAGTTTATCTGCTATCGTGAATCTCTTCTCCTCAAGCCCCAAGATCTTCAATAGTTCGCTTACCCTCCTCCTGAGCTTGTGCTCATCCATCCCCCTCATCTTACCGAAGTATATCAAGTTCTCCTCGGCAGTCAACCTAGGGTAGATCCCAGTATCCTCCGGCATGACTCCCATTAAGCTCTTCGCTCTTCTAGGCTCCTCCCAGACATCGACCCCGAGCACTCTCACAGATCCGCTATCTGGCCTCAAGACACCGTAGATCATCCTGAGTGTCGTAGTCTTACCAGCTCCATTCGGTCCCAGTAGACCGAAGATAGATCCTTCCTCAACATCGAACGAAATATTATTAACGGCTTTGACCTCCCCGAAGGATTTCGAGAGATTCTTTACTTCTACAGCGGACATGAATGACCCTCACTATTATATACTCCATCCTCGGGAATCTGAGATGAGGTTATTTAAGCTTTCACTGTCGATAGTATCTTTAACAATCGTATTACTGCTGATCAATACCGCTAGTGGCCAAACAGCCCTACTCGGAGTCTCGAGAACTGAGGTTATAGCCGGTGATATATTCTACGCTTTCTATAACATCACCACAACGAAAGATAAGCCCATTATCGGGTTCGAGCTCACAGTGATAGCTCCCAAAGGCTGGAAGGTCGAACGCTATAAGGCCAGCGGGATAACGATTGATGGAAAGGATATCAAGATAGAATGGAACGGATCCAAGGCATTTTACCGAGGAGAAGACGCGTCCCTAGCTCAGGTCTCCTTCTTAGTCTGGGTCCCCCCCTACGAGAGCGGTCCGAGGACTCTGGAAGCCAGTGGATATATACTCGTGAGAGAAGGGGGGAATGTGAGGAGATACGATGTGTTCGGATCGAAGCGAGTCAATGTACACCCTTGGGAGCCCATGGTATTCCTAAATCTTAGTAAGACGAATATCACACCTCCGGGAATCCTAAAGGCTTCCGTGAGGATATTGACAGCCCCTCCCCTCTACCCCGCGGACATGAGGAACGTATTCGTAAAAGTTGAGGATTCAATTAAGGGAATTGTGTATCAGGAGACTAGGGAATACTGGCCATTTGGTACGGTGATGGAAGCTCAATTTCCAATAGAGATCCCTCAGGATGCTCCTGGGGGGAAACAGATCGTTAGAGTAACTGTCGAATATGAGGTCTTCGGGAGTAAGCTATCGACGCGTGTAGATTATCCATATGAAGTGATAAAGCCCTCCAAGGTCATCATAGAGAGGGTAGATGTCCCGAAGGAGATATACCTCGACGAGCCTCTGAGCTTGAGAGTAGTTGTGGTGAACCCATCCTCCTTCGACGCTTTGGATGTCGAAGTACACGCTAAACTAGGGGAGGATCATCAATCGATCAAGGTGGGGAAATTGGCCCCGGGTGATTATGCGATAGAGAATCTGACACTCAAGCCCACTAATGTGGGAGAGGCTAATCTGAGCGTGTGGGTCGTCTGGACTCAGGAATATCCTAGGAGCACTTTGATGAGCGAGAAGAAATCGTTAAACGTGACAGTGAAGGAGAGAGGGAGCTATCTCACCATATTCGCTGGATTAATCGTACTGGTGATCTTAGTTGCGGCAGTTAAGTACGTTCTTAAGAAGAGAGGAACTAGAGAGCCTAAGGAGTAGATTAGAACTCAAAATCCCACCTAAGAGTGAGTGGGAGGAGTTCAGATTCGAGATAGATGGATATTCGGGTATAGTCTATAAGAATGGTAAGGTCGTATATCACGAAGCTCTAGTCAGTTTAATAGAGAGCACATTGATAGAGGATGAATGCATCGAGATAGGATCCGATGAGGCCGGGAAAGGCGAGAGGGGAGGACCTATAGTAGTGGCAGCTGTCGCTCTAGATGGTGAGGGGAGGAAGTTCCTCAGAGCCAGGGGCCTCCTCGAATCGAAATCGGTCCCTAAGAAGAGGATAGAGGAGTTAGCGGGATTGATAAGAAAGGTATCGATCTCAAGTCATGTAAAGAGGGTAAGCCCCGAGGAGCTTCGGGAATTATGGAATAGAGGGAATCTCAATGATCTGCTCTCGATTTGGCACTTTGAAGTCGTTAAGGAGGTTTTAAAGGATACGGAGGCCTGTAGGATAATCGTAGATTCCTTCGATAGGAGAAGATTGGAGGAAGTTTTTTCTCAGATCAAGGGGATTGAGGTGATAATAGAGAGCGGAGCGGATCTGAAGTACCCTTCCGTGGCTGCGGCTAGCATAATAGCTAAGTTTGAGTACCAGAGAAGCGATAAAACTAGGATCAAATGGACTTAACCTCATTTGAACAAGACCCGAGCTCAATGAAACATCAATCCGATAAATTGGAACACTTCTTTAATATTTCAGCCTTATATGGTAAAAAATTCGAGAACGATCAGTCTGGTATCGGATGCTTATATCCTATCTTCCTCAAGAACTCCATCCTCTCCTTGATCTCCTCTTTACCCTCTACGCCCAGTGGCTTACCGCCATCTATGACTCCCAATATCCCCCTACCATCACCGAATTCAGCTACTATGACTTTGAGCGGATTAGCTGTTGCCGCATGGATAGTTGCTATCTCTGGGAGCTGCTTCAATCTCGGAAGGACGTTCACAGGCCAAGCATCCTTCATTAATATGACTAGGGAGTGGCCCGCCCCTATCTTGAGCGCCATCTCTACAGCGGCTTCAACGAGCTTCTCATCATTTCCAGCTTTTCTGACCAATCTAGGGCCCGATGATTCACAAAATGCCAATCCAAACTTTATACACGAACATGAATCAGCTAATGCTTCAAATACATCCTCGACAGTCTTTATGAAATGCGAAGTCGCTATTATTATATTACATCCCTCGGGCGGGGTTACATCCACTACCTCTAACTTGAGCTCCATAGTCTCGCCCCTATTCGCGGAACTCTATCAATAAATTCCTTTCCTCTAAGGAGTGGGGATAACTTATACAGCGAGCATCCTCAACGGATGTTAGCACGAAAATTCTTAACATAGAGAGAGACAACAATAAATATATTACAGATATCCAGTCAATTTAAATCTAATAAATTCCTTTTCTTAATATATAAGGAAATCATGTCCTGTGTCTCCCTAAAGAATTTATAATGAGCTTCTAAGATTCGGACTGATGTGGGACGCAATAGTCATAGGAGCTGGGCCTTCCGGTTCTGTCACAGCTTATCTACTAGCTAAAAAGGGATATAAAACACTCATCCTCGATATGAAGGATTTCCCGAGGTACAAACCGTGCGGAGGCGGGGTGACCTGGAGGGCTTACAACCTCCTGAGGGAATTGGGCATAAAGCTCAGATCCCCAGAGGCTTACCATAAGGAAGTGGTCATCAGAGGATTCGGGGAGGAGATAAAGGTCAGTTCTGATGAGGAATTCGCTGTCGCTACTTTGGATAGGAGGAAACTGGATAAGGAACTTCTAGATGAAGCGATCGCTCAAGGGGCTGAGTTCAGGAAGGAAAAAGTGAACGGAGTATCTTTGAAGGAGGATAGGGTGGAAGTTATCAGCTCAGGGTTCGCCGCTCGCTATGTTATAGGAGCCGATGGCGCATATTCCATCACAGCGATCTCCTCGGGTATAAGGAACTGCTGGAGGAACGATGATATAATATTCGCGATAGAGGGGAGAGCGCCTCCCCACGATGAGCTCACCTTCATAGTAGATGCATCGCCATCCGGCTATGGTTGGATCTTCCCTAGGGGAGAGGATTCGAATGCTGGCGTGGGAGGGATTTCTTCGAGATCCAGGGAAGTAATCAAAGCGTTCGAGGAATTCTCTAAGAGGTATAAGGTTGAGAAAATCGGGAGTTGGATCATACCGACTGGTGGACATGGTAAACCGATAGCGAAAGGCAGGGTCTTACTCGTAGGGGATGCAGCTGGATTGGCGGATCCTCTGACAGGTGAAGGATTATACTATGCATTTAAGAGCGCCCTAGAGTGCTCAAAATCCTTGGAATCGGAGGATCCAGCTCTAACTTATAGCGAGAATATGAGCTATGTCATGGAGGAGCTTAAATTGAAACGAAGAGCTAGGAATATAATAGTGCCTCGCATGGGCTTCTTCTTCAAGATGTTCGTATCTTATCCAGAGATAGCCAGGAGGTACATGCTCACCTCAATAGGTAGGTTGGATTTCAAGGAATTCTGGAGATGGGGAGTCCTGAGGATTCCGAAGGCGATGATGAGAAGAGCCTCAAGGGTTCTCAAGGAATCCCTCTAGCGAGATCCAGCCCCTCAGGATTTTAGGTACTCTTAGGGATCTAATCAGTAGATTTAAGTCGAATCTTAGCTTCAAGTGTCTCATAGCATCCCCTAGCTCCGGAAACTTTAGGGGCTCAGATCTCAAAGCAGCCCTCATTCCCTCTCTTACCTGCCAAACGCCGACAGGTGCATAATATTCAGGTCCGATCTCCCTAATAGCAATGACAGCAGCTTGCCTCTTCATACTAGCGAGCTTCTCCAGGATAGCGAGTCTCATCGCGTAGTGGCCTCCGTCCATATACTCTAACCCGAGCCTGCCTATCTCCGAGTTCAGCATCACTGCGGGTTCATCGCTCCCCCTAGTCCATAACCCTCTCGGCATCCAAGCCTCGACTATCTCCAGCATATAGGGACCAGGAGCGATCAATATGAGATAACGGTTTCCCTCATAGTTGCTCTGGAAGAGCATGACTTCCCCAGAGTATATGGGTAGGTACTCTATTTCCCTCCTGAGGAAGTCTCCTACGATGGAATCAGTCGCTGTTATTGCCCATCTAGTTGGTACAAGTTTTCTTCTAGCCCTATTCCCCAAGCCACCGAGCGAAAGGATCTTAGATATCGCATAAACATCGACCCCCCTATTATAAGTCTCCCAGATGATCTCCGAGGCTTTAACATCGCTATCATAGAATGCCCTCTCCAAGCTCGAAGGTATCTTAGGGTTCTCGGTCAGCTTAATTCTCTCAGCAGGTGCTGATGGTCCTATTGGAGCTAGTATACCATCGAAACTCACTCTAGGCTTTGGGACCTTAGCTAATTCTACATTGATACCAACTGGAGAGTAGCTCATCACAGAGAACCTTAGTTCCTCTAATCTAGGATCATCTACGTTCCTGATATTTGATCTGAAGTTCGCATAGACTTGGGAGGAAAATCTAGCTATAATATAACTTAAATCCTTTGAGATCCAAAACTTAGGGTTCTCTGGTAGATCGGGCTCTATTTGGGATACTGTAGGCCCTACTAAAACGTGAGGATATCCTCTCTCAGTGACTAAGGATGAAGGAGGGGTGAAACCATCTATCAACCTTCTTCCAAAATCCAATCTCGTGCTGAATTTGATCCTCTCAACTATAGGGCACTTCTTAAGGCCGCAGAGCATCTTACTTCCCTTACATCTAACGCAGAAATCTGCGTTAATCTTCGGGCTCATGGTATCCCTTCAACGCTTCCTCCTCGAGAAGACCCGGCTTCAATCGATAAACTTTTCCCTTACCGCTCACCCTCTCCAAGATCCCTATATTGCACAGAGCATTCAACCTCTCAGCGACGATCCTCCTGGAAGATTTTCCCCTCATCCTCTTGACTTCCTCAGTTATCTCAGAGATGTTCCTCGGCTCGCCATCGGATAGCACTCTCACTATAGCTCTATCTATATCGCTCGAGACAATACGCGCGATCCTCTCTAAGTTCGCTATCTTACCGAGGATCGATGCGTATACGGATAAGAGGGACTTATAGGTCTCTATTAGCTTTTTATCCTCCTCAAGGCTCCCTATCCTAGATTCTATCTTATTTAATTTCTCCATCACTTGCGATAATATTTCCTTGATCTCCCTGAGCTCATCCAATTGAGCACCCCCCTGAGCTCAGGAGCTGCGAGCCTCGCGAGTTCACGGGACAGCTTCCCATTCAATCCGCTCTTCCGGAGCTCGCTCAGGGCTATCCTGAATGATCTGTAAGATTTAATCTTTATTCTAATGAATAATATAAAAAGTTTAAAGAAGAAGCTTATGAGATATATACTATATCTCATTAATAGGATTAGTGATGTTATTTTCTTGAGAGATGTCAATCGCACTCCTCCTCTTCAAATTCCTCTCTTCCCCTCTCGGAGATAATACTCTTTATCAAACTCATAGGATTCTCGAAGTGCTGCTTAATCAACTCTACTATGAGCTCATCCGGGAGCCCTTGATCCTTCAGCTCCCTGTAAAAGGATGCTATTGCCTTAGCTCTCTCCCTAACTTTCTCAGGATTGTAGAGGATATCCATGAGTTCCTTCAGCGGATCCATGAGGCCCTTAAGTAAATTTGGGACCTCTTTGCCCAGTACGGAAAATATTTCCTTCAGCTCCTCCACATCGCTTATCTCGGATCCCTCATCTTCCACTATCCCACCTTGGAGTATTGATGTTGAATGAATAAAAGGAAGCTGGTCATTCGTGAGCATTGAATGCACAATTTTTTTATTTCATAAAATGGAAGATATTGATGAGAAAAGAAAGGGAGGGAGATAGAGTTTGGAGGAACCAGAGAAGGGATCAAGACTCGTTATCGAAGCTGAAAACTTAACGAAGAAATTCGGAGCCTTTACTGCCGTCGATCATATAAACCTGAGGGTGAAGGTGGGGGAGAACTTCGGGTTGCTCGGGCCTAACGGTGCAGGGAAGACCACGACCATAAGGATGATAACAGGCGTTATCAAGCCCACAGAGGGATCTGTGAGGGTTTTCGGTATAGATGTCGTGAGGGAGAGGGATAAGGCGATCAGGAAGATAGGTTATATGCCTCAGAGATTCAGTCTATATGAGGATCTTACAGTAGAGGAGAATCTGATGCTTTACGGTTCCCTCCAGGGGCTCAGAGATCAGCATCTGAGGGAGAGAGTGAACGAGCTCATGGATAGATTCTACCTCAGAGAGATAAGGGGGAGGCTCGCTGGGAAGTTGAGCGGTGGTATGAAACAGAGGCTCAGTCTAGCTGTAGCATTAGTTCATGATCCGGATCTACTCATCCTAGATGAGCCGACTGCTGGAGTGGACCCCCCGCTTCGGAGGAGATTCTGGGAGCACTTCAAGGAGCTAAACAAAGAGGGTAAGACGATCCTAATGACTACGCACTACATGGATGAAGCGGAGAACTGCGATAGGCTAGCTCTCATGGGGGGCGGTAGGATAATAGCGGAAGGGACCCCCCGGGAGATCAAGAGGAAAGCCGTCGGTGGGGAGCTCGTAGAACTGCGAATAGATGGGGATCTGGATCTGAAAGGGATCTCTGGTTTGAAAGAAGTATTATTGAAAAATAGTGATGGTAGTTATCTCCTCCTCGTAGAGGATTCGAGCTCCTTCCTCCCTGAAGTATTGAGGAGAGCTGAATTAGCTGGCGTGAGAGTAAGATCAGCAAGTCCCGTGTTCGTGAGTCTAGAGGAAGCATTCATAAGGTTAATGAGGTGAAAAAATGATATCGGAAGATGCTTATAGGGTAATTACAATAGTTAAGAAGGAGTTGATTCAGTTAGTGAGGGATCCCAAGACTATAGCTATGGTCCTAATGATGCCGATTATGGTGACGATACTATTCGGAATCGGATACGGAGGGAAGGGATCTGGGAAGTACCCTATAACGATCGTGGACCTCGATGGGAGGGAGGGGTCGTTCAAGTTCATTGAGGAGCTCAGGGACTCCAGGTTATTCGAAATAAAAGCCATTTACAAATCGAAGGGACAGGGGTTCTCATCAGTTTACTCAGGTAGTGTTTATGCATGCCTAATAATCCCTGAAAGCTTCACAGAAGATCTTATGATCGGTAAAGCAACGAGAGTTGAGCTCTATTATGATGCTAGCAATCCTACTGTGGCTCAAGCTATAATGCAAGCAGTGGGTGTGGTAACTCAGCAATACCAAGAGTGGGCCGCATCCAGATTCGGGACATTCGCGATACAACCGATGTTCTATACTGTATATGGGCCGAAGGTCGAGAAGATTGAGAGCTTCATACCCACTCTCATGGCCCTGATACTCCAAATGGTACCCACTAGCCTAATATCAGTGTCCATATGCAGGGAGAGGGAGAAGGGCACATTCGAGCAATTCATAATGACACCGATAAGACCCTTCGATGTTATATTCGGAAAATTGGTGGCATACTTCATAGCTACAATCTCCGATAGTGTCTTGAGCTTATTAACAGCTATCCTGATCTTCGATGTTAAGCTCAGGGGATCCCTCGTCGATATGACCGTCGTCTCAGTAGTTTTCCTATTGAGTTCGCTCAGCATGGGCCTCCTGATATCAGTATTCTCGAAGAATCAGCTTCAGGCTTATCAGACTAGCATCTTCACATTCATCCCCAGCATGCTCTTCAGCGGTATGCTGATACCAGTTGAGATACTCGGCCCCGAGGCCGAGGCGATAGCATCTTTCATCCCAATGTACTACTTCATTAAAGCTTTCAGGAACGTCGCCCTGAAGGGATGGAGCTTCCTAATGGTAATGAATGAGCTCATAATAATCCTTGTCTTTTCGGCAGTTTTCCTCTCATTCTCCCTCAAATTCCTGAAGATGGAGGTGACTTGAGTGAGGAAAATGCCAATGATCTTACTACTCATTATATCCATCGATACTCTCCCGATATCCGGAGAGAACTATTTCATAATCAAGGACTCCTATTGGGAGGGCTATTCTTTAGTCCTAGGAGCTAATAATACTTTCGTGGTAGAGGCGAGAAGTTCCTACAGCGGGATCTTAAGCGATATAAATGCCACCCTTAAGATATACAATTTCGTCAGCTCAGATTATACTACTTCATTCTCCTATCCCGGATCGCTCTCCAAAGGTCAGTCCCTATACATGAGATTCACTGTCTCAGTGCCAGCGAATGCGTATGCATCTCACTATAAGGCAGAATTATTCCTGAGATTCAAAGCAGATGGGATGCCCCAGAATCAAGCGATACCCCTGTTCATCACAATTCAAGGCTCTCCTAGAGTCGTTTGTAGTATATCAGGCAGCTTGAGACCCGGTTGGCCTGCTACTATCTACATAGAGGTCGAAAATATAGGGGACGGAGTCGCGAGGAACGTAATGATATCCCTAACCCCTACGAGCCTAGGGGTTCAAGTAGCCTCACCGATAGATTTGGGACTCATGAATCCCGCTGAGAGTAGGAAGGTTCAGACTGAGGTCTATGTAGCTGATAACGTCGATGAAGCTGTTACCATAACAGCTACGGTGACTTGGGGAGCCCAAGTTGGAACTGGAGGTCAGTATACTACTACTCAGACTCTTCCAGTCTCTGAAGTCGGCCCGAAGGGGGTCAGTGTCTTCGCGAAGGACATTTACTTGGAGCCGGGGGTGAACAATACGGTATCCCTTCTAGTAGAGAATGAGGGGGATGAATGGGCTTATAGAGCGAAGATGACGATACAAACACCACCTGGAGTCTCTGTAATCGGTAGTAATACGTTCGATTTAGGGGATTTGGGTCCGGGTAAATTAAAGATGATTCCTGTAAGTTTAAGCATCTTACCTCAAGTATCAGGGCCTATTCAGATTTTAGCATCATTGCGATGGTTAGATGCCGGTGGGGAGGAGAGGACATCCTCCTCCACCTTAGGATTTTACGTGAGGATACCCACTGGCCCATTCCTCACGGCTTTCTCGGATAAGAGAGTTCTGAAACCAGGGGTCCCAGAATCAGTCGTGATTTACCTGAAGAATGACGGGAATGAGACGGCTAGGAACATAAGGGCGAGCCTCATAGCCTCTAAAGATCTCGCCGTTCTCTCAGAGACGGGAGTGAGTGTGGGGGACTTAGAGCCGGGGGCCTCGAAGGGGATATCTACGCTACTCTACGCACCTAACATGAGTTACGGGAGCCTCATCCTTACGGTCGAGCTTAATTACATGGATGAGCATGATTCCACTAGAACGCAAGCGATCCCAATATCCTTCATCACTGAGTCCCCGAAACAGCCTCTCCTCATCCTAATACCGTTGAACAATGAGCTTAAGAACGATGAGACTAACGAGCTTTGCGTTGAGATCAAGAACGAAGGGGGATTGGCTAAAGACCTTAGGATAGAGCTGGCATTTCCCTCCCCAGAGATAGGATCTATTGTCGGGACTGGGAGAGCCTATATAGAATCATTGGATAGAGGGGAAAGTGCCCTGAGGAACTTCACAGTATATCTCTCCCCAAATGTCTATGGAGCTGTTCAGATGATCGCGAGGATCAGTTATAGGGATGAATCCGGGATAGATCATATGGATGTGACTACATTGGGTGTGAGAGCATCGGGCGAGCCTAGGATAGAGGTAGCTCATGTATCCACAGTCCCGACTCCTATATATCCCGGGGATTCTAACGTAAAGCTGGTGACTTTGATAACGAACGTAGGGAGTTATGTTGCCAAGGATCTGAGGTTGAACCTCACATCTCTGCCCAGTTACGTTGAACCATCCTACTCAGGCTCCGATACGTTCTTAATCCCCGCACTCCCACCGGGCCAGAGCATGGAGGTCAGATTCATTTTGAAAATTAAGGAGAATGCCAGACCGGGGAGATATGAGCTGAAGCTCGTCTCCAAGTACGGTGAGGCCAAACTGCCCCTTCAGATAGATGAGAAAGCTTCCTTCGAATTAATTGAGCTCAATGCATCTGGAAAACCGAGGCCGGGGGATAGAGGAGTTAAATTGTCACTCATCCTGAGGAACAGGGCTGATGTCACTGCTAATGATGCTGTGATAGAGATAGTAACTCCTTACTTGATAGGTACTACTTCCCTAGCGATAGGGGACGTCCCAGCGAGGAGCAATGCTTCTGCGATAATGGAAGTTGACATAGATAAACAAGCCCCCTTGCAGATCCCTATCGATATAAAGATAACTTGGAAGCAAGATGGGAGGAGTTTATCGCAGACGATAAAAGCCAGCTTGAATTTAGTCAGTGGTGGTGTAGAGCCTTGGGGGATTTTAATAGTGATCGTATTATCGCTGGTAACATTATTAGCGATCTTCAGAAGGAGAATCAAGTTCTCCGATTTCTTCTCACGAGCCCGTACTGAACGAGAGTCTTCATAGCTTTAACAGCTCTCTCGGGCTCCGGATATGCTGGTATCCCCTCTCTCTCAAACATTTTCCTGAATTCCACTGCATACTGTGAGCTACCTACATCCATCGCCACCACCGGCTTCTTATAACGCTTAGTTACTTCCGCAAGCTTCTTCGGGAGCTCCCAAGTCACACCCGGGACGTGATGTAAGGCCAAGACTACTACACCGTGCACTCCCGGATCCTCCAATATAGTTTCCATAGCCCCCACGAATGAATCATCCGTAGCGCTACCAGTCAGATCTATCGGATTTCCAAGAGAAGCTATAGGTGGAATTACATTAGCCCTTTGAAGCTCTCTCAATTTCTCCTTCGTGAAATCGGAGAACTCAGCGAGCTTCAATCCTACGGCTTCCGCTTCATCAGCTGCCATAACACCGACTCCGCCTCCATCCGTCAGTATAGCTATACTCTCACCCTCAGCCGGGGGTTGCATCGAGAGAGCCTTAGCGGCATCGAAGAGCTCCTCCATATCCATTACCCTTATCACTCCCGCTTGCTTGAATGCGGCATCATAGATAGAGTCGCTTCCAGCTATCGCAGCAGTATGAGAACTAGCAGCTCTGGCTCCAGCGCTCGTCCTCCCGGCTTTTAAGATGACTATAGGCTTTTCCCTCGTCACCTCCTTAGCTAGCTCTAGGAACTCCCTCCCCCTCTCTATAGACTCAGCGTATACTAAGATGACCTTCGTCTCTGGGTCATCCTTTAAGTACCTTATGACATCGACCTCATCTACATCAAGCTTATTACCATAGCTCACAAATTTCGATAATCCGATATCCTCACCGTACATGTAATCTAAACAAGCGACCCCGAAGGCCCCGGATTGCGTGATTAAGGCCACGCTCCCGGGCTTAGGCCTCGGGGAGGAGATGTAGTTATTCCCCTGGATTTCCTTATCGATAGGAAGGAAGAGGGTGTCCACTCCAGTTGAAGGGGATATTACACCAACGCAATTGGGACCAATCACCCTGATCTCATACTTCCTCCTTATTTCATCTAGCATCCTCTGTAGCTTAACCCCCTCCCCGCCGATCTCAGCGAAACCTCCACTTATAATCACGGCGCTCTTTATACCTTTCTTCCCGCATTCTTCGAGGGCTTGAGGTGTATTTGGTGCTGGAGTAACTATTATGGCTAACTCTGGTACCTTAGGAATGTCTAAAACACTCTTGTATGTCGGTACATTGAGTATCATCTCATCAGATCTCGGATTCACTGCGTAAAGCTCTCCCTTGTAAGTCCCTCTCTCCCTATTCTCGACCATCACTCTCAGGATCTCATAACCTATCTTCCCGGGCGATCTCGATGCGCCGACCACTACTATAGATTCCGGCTCGAAGAACCCCCTCAAGCTCAAGTGACCACCCGTATGAAGTAAGGAAAGCTAATAAGTTTTATCCATCTTAACAGCTTTTCCAATAGAAGCTAAATAAATCAGATAGAGTAATTGGAGCCCGCTCAACAAAAAATATGGGAGCTGGGCGGAGGGGGTTCAACTCAAGCCTTCCAGACGGTCTTTATCGCGAGATCTATATCCTCACCAGATACAGTCTTTCTGTTCGCGTGTTTAGCTAAACTGACAGCCTGCCTGCTTACTTCCAGTGCAAACTTCTCCATATAGCGCTCTAATGTTTCAACAGCAGCGTCACTCACCCTCTCCGCACCAGCATCTCTTATTATCCTCCCAATGGGAGCAAGAGGTAGATACCTGACCCTTGGCATAAGTAAAAGGAAGGAGAACTTAAATAAAAATTTTTCCCCTGCATTGCAACTACATGCGTTGAAAGGGGAACTATGTATTTAATGCTAGAATATTCCATTTACATTAAACTCAAATAAATTTAACATATGGGATCTCTTGAAATGAAGGGATTTTATGAGACTTTCGGGTGAGATAAGATTAAATTATGTTTTTCTAGAAAAATGTGCGAATATAGGAAATTTAGAGTGCTCCCCCAGGTAATTGGATGCTTAGCATAATGCGTCCAAATGCATGCATCCTCATGAGAGGAGGATCCTCGCAATGAATACCTCTAGCTTCTCGCAAACCACTTTACTCTGGATGAGAGCCTTCAGGTGACCATAAAGAGTCTCTATAACTCTCTTAAGAGATCACTCTGACTTCTCGGGATACATTCCCTATGAAGCTCACCTTATATCCATGTACCTCGAGTATCTCCCTTATCTGATCCACTCGCTCATACTTAGGGATCGCTGCTAAAACTACGCCAGAGCTAGGAAGTCTTAATGGATCCAAGTTCATTTGAGTTGCGATACTCACTAATTCTGGGGGGAATTCGATACTATCCCTTGAGATCATGAAACCGGTTCCCGATAGATCCGCAAGCTTATTCAAAGATTCTAGAATTCCGTTACTATCGACACATATGAGTCCATTTACTTTAGATATCATAAGGGTAGTTTTCGCAGCATCTACGCATGTGAGCATCCAGAGAGCTCTTTTCCATCTGAGGACGCTGTCCCCCATTCCTAGCTTTGTGAATAGCTCTGGCTTCATGTTCGCGATCAAGTAGAGGAATTCAGCTCCTGGAACTCCGATTAGAACTATAAGATCCCCGATCTTGATATTAGTCGGCAATATAATTTCTCTTACCTCGCCTCTCATAGATACGATAGCGAGAGCCCTCTTCCGTCCATACACTACTTTACTCTCCACTCTCGCATGATATCTTTGGGCCTCTCCCTCGAAATTCTCGACAATTTCACGATGGATCTCCGGTAAAAAGAAGCTCCCAAAAACGAACCTAGGATCAGCTCCTACTGCAGAAATCTTCGAGGCCGGGAGGTGAAATGATAGGAAGCCCATGTCTTCCAGAGGTATTTCAGCAATCACTTCCGTGGTATGAACTTTATAATATCCTCGGGACGTCTCGAGGACCAGATTCAGCTCCGGTAGTACCATTCCCATATCCGAGTTCTCTGAATGCTCTATCGATGTATTCATGGGTTTATGGAAACGCAAGTCCTCACCTTCTCAATACCTAGTAGGGCCTCTAGGAGCTATTAAGATTCACCTCCCTTTGATCTTCGAGAGGGTCGGAGAAATTTCTGAAGATGTAGTTTAAAGGTCCTATTTGTAAATTAATAAGTGAATGCTCTGCAAGAAGTTAATGTTATTAAATGCTTAGACTCCCATCGGATTGAGTATTGTGGGGGAAGTATCTACACAACACTTGAAGATGTTCTTGAAGCCTGTCGATCCTCAAGACTGCGATCATCTTAAAACGATAAATTTTTCCATATTCATCCTCACGCGTCATGAATGAGAGTCGCGATTCAGGGGGAGAGAGGCTCCTATAGTGAAGAAGCTGCTCACCTCTACTTCAAATCACAAGAATTCGAATTATTAAATAAGAATTACTTAGATGAAGTCTTTGACTCTATCCAATCTGGTGAGGCGGATTACGGTGTAATCCCTATAGAGAATTCTACAACTGGTAGCATAAGGAAATCCCTCGATCTATTACTCGAGAGGGATGTCAGGGTAATTGGAGAAGTCAAGTTGAAGGTTTCTCACGCGCTAATGAGTTTGAAAGGTAGCTTAGAGGATATAAGGATCGTATACTCCCACCCGGAGGCTATAGCCCAGTGTGAGAGATTTTTGAGGGAAAAGGGTTGGGTGGTAGTTCCTAGCTTAGACACAGCAGGAGCTGCTAGAATCGTGGCTAATTCGAATGATACTAGCTTAGCTGCTATAGCGAGCGAGAGAGCTGCTTCTATCTACGGTCTGAAGATAGTGGCCAGAGACATCCAAGATAACCCCCTGAACATAACTAGGTTCTTCGTAATATCTCCGAGGGATCAAATCAGTGAGGATGCTGATACAACAGCTGCTTTCTTCGCGACGAGCCATAAGCCCGGTTCTCTCTGGAGAGCTCTGGGGGCGTTCGCCCGTAGGAATATAAATCTGCTTTGGTTAGAATCGAGGCCTATTAAGGGAGAGCCATGGAATTACTCCTTCTATGTGGAGTTCGAAGGTTCCATAAATGACTATGCTGTGAGGGAAGCTATACGCGAGCTAGAAGGGTTAACTATTTGGATAAAGATCTTAGGGAGCTACAGAAGGATGATCCTCTAACTCCTTCTTGAACTTCTCACTCAGGGCTCTCACTTCCTCCTCACAACTAGATTCTGCGTAAGCCTTAAGTCTATCCTCATTTATCCTTAAGAACTCCTCCCCCCAGCTGAATGGCCTTAAAATATCTAATGAGAGATCCCAATATCCCAAAATTATAAGAGCTGAGGCCAGGGCCTCGACTGTTGAGAGGTACTCGGGGACTCCGTAATTTATAGGGTTAGCCGCGACTAAGAACGGGAGTCTCCTTTGGAGACCGACTGGCCATCTAACCTCCTTTATCCTCCTCCAGGATGCATCGACAGCGACTAATGCCCTTGCTTCTTTCCTATCGGCTGGAGATAAGTATCTACTCGCGAACGGATTCAGTATAATAGATCCTCTCGATTTTCTATATCTCTCCGCTAATTTCAGCCTGAGGAGCTTGGCCCCAGTTGCTTTCTTAGGGTCGTCATGGCCCAATCTAAGTACGTATATCTTGATGCTCACTTCAACTTCTCCAGCACTATGAAAGTTACCGTATTCTCAACGCCTTCCTGACTCCTCAGAACCTCTATTATCCTAGCGAGCTCAAATGTATTTGCAGCCTCAACTCTCATGAGGAAATCGAATTCCCCAGTCACGTAGAATATCTCTTTAATCTTATCACTTGCCGAGAAAGTCTTCTTGAGTTCAGCGGTACTAGAGGGCCTGACACTCACAGCAATGAATGCCTCGAGCATATCGACCACTATCTGGATCTTCAGCGAGTTTCTCTTAATAAATTATCGGTTAACATATTTTTCGGGATCTGGGCACTTATTAGGCTATTGACGATCTACATATCCGCAATAACAGCTTAAATAAGTGTGGTGGTCTAGGGCTTAGGTGATCGCATGGCCCAACAGATAGTATTGACAGTCGATGAGGAATTGATAAAAGCAATAGATGCCCTCGTGATGGAGGGTAATTTTAAGAGCAGATCGGAAGCCATAAAGGCTGCCCTTCTGGGTTTTATTAGGAGTAAGAATGCTGAAAGGGTGAAATTAGCTTTTGAGGATTTCATCTCTCAATCTATCTCCGATTTTAGGAAGTGATCGTGCATCAATGATATCATCTATTAACATCTATTCCCCATCGATATTATTAAGTCTAGGTCACTTTCTTTATTGCTCAATCAAGTTTTTAATGAAGTAGACTACCAAAGCCCTATGGGAGTCAACTTAGAGGTTAAGGGAGAACTCGTATTCGAGAGTGAGGAAAAGTGCTCGGAGTTCTTCAATAGACTTGGAATAGACTTGAGAAAGGGGGAGAAGGAGTCAAAGGATTTGAAGGTAGTAGATATAAGAGAGAAAGATGGTAGATGTCATGTCAGATTTGAGGGGAGGGCAAACTGGCCCTCTAAGATATCACCACCTGATGAAGATCCTCTGAATTGGCTTGAATCACAAGTGGTAGCGCTCATATGGGATATCGAGGATCTGAAGAGCTTAGAGGTATTTAGAGCAAAAGACATTAAATTTGAATTCTATACAGAAGAAGAAATTGATAGAAAAAGGGATGAATATAATAAATGGTGGATGGAATCTGCAAGCAATATAACAAGTTTGTTCTAAGCTCTAGGGGGATTTAACTCAATTTTAAGTTATAAGTAGTTTTTTAAGATGTGTGAAGGATAAGTCTCATAGCCCGCATAAAGTTTCTGCATAACTTTTAGAACTATTTTATTTAAAGTGACTAAATAGTTTTAAATAGACTCACGATATAGATTTTGATTACACTGGTTTCTCAATAACTCGCTTCTCGGATTAAACAACCGGATGTCCTAATGATAGCGTCTCCTAGGCCCATTAATGGATTATTATAGCTACGTTGGATCCTATGTACTAGTTTGGGAGTGGCGAGTAGGTCATGCAATAACCTAATACTTTTTAAATAAGTACATCAGTCTACAAACTAGGATGGTCGCGTTCGAGGAGAGAGTTAGAGATCCTATCACCGGGCTTCCAATCGAGCTGTTCGCCTGGGAGGAAGTTGAGAAGGAACTCAGACCAGTTAAGATAAGATATGAGAAGAGGAAGGGGAAGGACGTCACGATAATAGAGAACTTACCGTTCTCAGACGATAATATATGGAACTTCCTCAAGGAAATAAAGAGGATTCTAGCATGCGGAGGGACCTATAAGGACGGATATATCCTTCTTCAAGGGGACCATAGACATAAGGTCGCTAGATTACTCACGGAGAAGTGGGGTATATCGAGTGACCAGATAGAAGTGGAGTGATAAGTTTAGCAGAGTTCAACAATGCTGAGCGATTTCGTTTCCACCGTAGAAGTTATTATGGAAATTTTTAGTGGATGAGATTCCTTGGACACCTCTTTATATATTTTCCGGTCTAAAATGAGCTGACCCACCATTCACATCACCCTCAATATCGACGTATTTATTCGACTCTCGAACTGCTTTTACGCAATATTCTAGTAATCCTCTTTTTAGAAGAATGAGACTTATTAGATAATGAATGCTCGAAAGGATCGCTGAAAGGCTCTAGGGTGAGAGTTCTTAATCCCCGAAGCCCCGAGCTACTGAAGGTTTAAAGATGAAATTCTGATGAACATATCCCTAAAATTTCTTCATTAAATCCTCTGAAAGGTAGGAAATCCTAACTCTAAACAATTGGATACCTTTTTAACTTTCAGTCGGATTTAACGCTGATGAAAGCTGCCCTCATACCGGCTTACAATGAAGAAGCTAGGATAGCTCCAGTCATATTGAGGGCCAAGAAGTACGTGAATATAGTGATAGTCTGCGATGATGGTTCCGATGACCTAACAGGGGAAATAGCTAGAAGCTTAGGGGCTGAGGTCGTTAGGCATGAGAGGAACATGGGTTACGGGGCCGCCCTCCTTACCCTATTCAAGAAAGCATTAGAGATGAACGTAAGCCTTGCGGTCACGATAGATGCCGATGGTCAGCACGATCCCGATTTCATCCCAGCTCTCTTCAAACCCATAGAGGAGGGGAGAGCTGATTTCGTCATAGGTTCGAGGTTCATGGAGGGAAGCTCGACTCCTGGCATTTCCTTCCTCAGGAAGCTAGCTCTCAAGATACTCAATGCCCTGGGCAGGAGGGCTACAGAGCTCAAGATATCCGATACACAGAGCGGGATGAGGGCATACTCGAGGAGGGCCCTTGAGATAGCTGCCGGGGCTATAGAGAGGGGGATGGGTGTGAGCTTCGGGATACTGAAGGAGTTAAGTAGACATGGGCTCAGAGTAGCTGAGGTCCCCATAAGCGTCAGCTACATAGGGAGCAAGCCATCGAAGAACCCTGTTCTGCACTTCTCTGAGTTAATAGCCACGATACTGAGGATCGTATTGGAGGAGAGACCCCTCCTCTACCTCGGGGTCCCAGGAGCCGTCATGGTTATCGTAAGCTTATACTTCGGACTCTTCCTCCTCAGTTTATACTTCTCAACGAAGTACTTCAGCGTTCCCATGGCTTTCATCTCACTAGGCTCCCTCATGCTGGGGATAATACTCATAATAGCCGCCCTGCAGCTTTACTCAATAGCTAGGATAAGGGACGAACTGAGGAGGGTCAGGAGCTAACCTCTCGACTTCCCAAATGTATCTGAGATGAGAGAGTTCAAGGAGTTGAGCTGATCAGTCATCTCCTTCGAGGCCGAGGGCCAGCTCATCCGACGCTGATCCTGTTATAGGGAAAGGAGTAGGAGGAGAAGTCAGCTACACTCTCCTTAAGCCTATATTCAATACTCTCAATTTCCGTTGTCAGATAGTTATTAATTTATAACTACCCGTTCCACCTCAGCCTTTTAAGGCTTCGGTGACCTTCAGGGGCAACGAGGCTCCTATCATAGAAAGCAGAATTCATGAGAGTGTACGACATACCTTTGGACTGATAGGGGTATTAACTCTTAGCGATAGATCTATGCACTTAACATCGATCAATTTTCGTTGTCTCAAACACAGATGAAGTCCATAGAGAAGACTGAATAAAAAACAGCCTGCCTGGGCCCCTATGAAAAGGGATTGAGGGGGTTAAGGTATCTTCACCTCCCTAAATTTCTCGCTAGCTTGCATCCCCCCGACCCCCCAGTTCTCCATGGGGATCTCGTGTATTATGATCTCGACAGCTTCAGCCGGTATCCCGAGCTCTGCGAAGACTCTCGTTATCCCCTCTATTATCTTCCTCTTGGAAGCATCTGAAAAGCCTCTCCACACATTCACGATCACTACGGGCATATGTTAAAAGCCAATAATCAGGATAAAAAATTCCTAAACTATGGCTATCCCTTCCCTTTAAATTCAGTGTAACCGCATCCCCCGCAGCTGTACCTATTCTCATGCTCAGCCATGAAGCGGCCGCACCTAGGGCACTGCCTCCTCTTCCTCACTAACTTACCCCCTTCTACTGAGTAATACTTCCAAGCTTGGACTGGCTTATGCTTCAAGCAGCCTCCCCTCCTTCATCCCTCCTTATTATATGTTTGGGCTCTATCAGCAGAGCCATCGCCCTGCTATGATAGACCATAGCCATGACAGTAGCTTCTTCCTTCCCGTACTCAGTAGATATCCTCCTTATGAAGATATTACCCGGAGCCTTACCTAACTGCTTCGCTAATATTTCCCTTATCTCCTTCCTAGATGGAGTTCCCCCCTTAAACTTAATCTTAGCTATTACCTCCTCTCTCTTCAGTAGCGGGTTTTCCCTTCTCCTCACGAACTCCAGTTCCATTTACTTCACCACCTCACGGAGCTACTCTCCCTTTTTATAGATTTCTGACCTAAGTGTCGATTAGCTCATGAGACATTAATATACCTTAAGGGCGTAAATTCCAGCTTTTTCATGTCCTAATGTCTTAGCTACTTGAGATTTGAATGGATCGACTATAGCTACGATCCCCTCCCAATTGTAAGTGAAGTCATTGGACCCGCACACTGGGCAGACCTCATCCTTATCCTCACAAATGGCCTTACAATTCCTACAGGCTTTATACTTCACAAGATCACCTCGCAAGGGGACTACCGATTTTCAGTCCTAAAATGGAAGCTGTGGTAGGTTTAAATACTTTCTCCTTCTCTAAAGACAGGACATAAGGTTTCAGAAAAGGTGAATAAAAAAGCTAGTTCTACCGAAAGAGCTTTATATCAAATACCAGGCTATCCCTCGGACTCTCCTACAACTTTGCTGGGACAGTTAAGTCCGGGCTGAAGAGAAGGGCACTTATTTAGAAGGAGCTTCAGTGACTCCATTATAATTGCAGAAGGAAGCTTAACATATACTCTCAGATAGTTGAATTTGTAAAGAATTCAAACCTTAAGCTAAGATATTCGAATTAGCTTATCCATTAGAGCTAGGGGGGAGAGCTATTGATCGGAGAAGTCCAGAGAGTGGAGGGGTGAAGCTCATAGAGTGAGGTACCTTCTCGTTTCAATAATCGGAGTTAAAAAGCCTGAGTGGATTAAACCGGAGTCATTATCAGCGCGGATCAGGGCTTAGAAACTCGCGATAGTAACGATATTGAGAATTGAGGCCAAGATCTATAGAGAGTGAACTCGGCACTCAGGCTGCGATAAGGAATGATCTGGGAGGTTCTCGAGTTGGATAATAGGAAAAACAATAGTGTATATAGAGTGTAAAACTAAGCTCAAAGGAATCTCTGCGATAAAGTTAATCCCGCTCATTCCCTAAGTATGTCATACCTGCAGCGAAGGGAAGTTTTCCTCCGTATTCGAGCGTGAGTTTCGCGGGGTGGAGTACGATGCAGATTATAATGCATTTGTGAACATAACTAGGAGAGTTACAACTGAAAATCTCGTCTTTAAAGGCGGATGAGTAGAGAATATTATGAACTCCCTTTGTTTGATTATATATTCATAACCCCGAGTCCCGTTTGGGATAGGGATAATGGGCTGAGACCCAGCCCGGGGCTGAACCCTCGAAAGGAGGATATAGCTCCAAACCTCCCCGCACTAGCACACTCGCCATTCATAGCGGGGGAGGAGGTCAGAGAGCTCTCCAGCCGTGGAGTAAGTTACTCTACTACCTCCTCCAATTTCCCGAGTTTAGGTTGCCTCATAGTAAGCGCTACTTTTATCACTGGCTCATTCCTCAGGACTGCTGACGGATCGGGCTTACTCACAGCTGTCACTCTTGCCCTGACTATATCCCCAGGCCTGAAGGTGACTTTCAGCTTCCTCCCTTGTATGACCCCCCCTCTATGGACGAAGACATCATCGCCAAGTTGGGAGATATGGACGAAACCGTTTATAGGGCCTACTGTCACGAAGACCCCGTACTCAACTACGTTCTCAATCTCCCCCTCTATTACTTCATCCTTCAGTGGAATGTAACTCAATGCTTTGAAATTCGCTCTCACGTAAATATTAGGACTCCCTATGACCGATGTCCCGTAACTCATATCGACTATCTCGAGTATATCTAATATGAGACCAGCTTCCTTCACGAACCTCCCTACATACTTAGCTCTGAATTGGTTCTTCAGTATCTCCCTCAGATCCTTCCCCAGATCTACGGGCCTTATGTAACCTACATCACTCATTTCCACCTCATAGAACAACGATACCACCTTTCATTGCAGCATGACCTAGACGCAGTCCCCTTATTAAAGCTTTTTGGTGACTGCTGTTACGATCAATATTCCTCTGAGAGCTTAGATGGATCTTCTAAGATGAGCTTCTTCTTCGCTCTTAAGTAGACAACAGGAATTCCCTCCCTTAAGAGTTTATTCTTTAATTCTAGGTCAAATGTGGCTACTGCGCATCCTAATTCCTTAGCTGCTCTCACTATATCTTCATCAGCTTCTCTATCGAATTCCTCTAGCACTCTAACTCCGTACCTCCTCACCACTTCCATAGCCACTTTAGCCCCCCTCTTCCTCTCAGCTAATTTCTCTAACTCTCTGATCACAGACTTAGTCGTGATCAACTCTGCCTTGGGATAGATCGAGATCAATTCCTCCATCCCTACGGAGAGCTCCGTTATTCCTAGAAGGAAGGAGGAATCCAATAGTACTCTCCTCATTGAATCACCTATGGGCCCGGGGGGACTTGAACCCCCGACCTCCCGGTTATCAGCCGGGCGCCCTGACCAGTCTGAGCCACGGGCCCCACTTACTTACAGCTCACAATTTAAAAAACTCAACTCCCCGGTGATGCGACTCTATCTATTAAATTGGGTCTTGGAATTACCTCCCGAATCTCCTCACTGTGATGAGATCGTGATTTTCGTTTTAATGGACCGGGCGGGATTCGAACCCGCGACCTCCGCCTTGCGAAGGCGGCGCGCTACCAACTGCGCCACCGGCCCAGTATTGATTGAATTGAACTTTTAAAATTTAATCTCTCATCTCATACCTCAATATCGCTACTATCCCGCCTAGAGACCTGAGCTGTATACCCCACTCAGTATTAGGGCTTATTACGTAAACCTCAGCGCCGGCTTGCTTCCCCATCTCCCCGAAATATTCCACTAGATCTACTTCCTCAACGCTATAGCTAGTAGCCCTGCAATTCGGACACTCCCAAGAGTTTACCGTCTCCTCCCTCCTCAATATCTTCCCCTCTTCATAACCGCAGATCTCACACCTCACTCTCACTTTCTTCATGGGAAGCTCCTCCATTATCAGTATTTTCTCAGCTGCTCCAGATTCTATAGCTCTCTCTACCTCTCTGAACCCATAAGCCACTCTATTCGGGTTCTTAGCTAAGAGGCTGAAGACCTCCTCCACGAGCTTCCTCTCCTTGTGTAAAGTGGATTCCTTCAGTAGATCCTCTGACTTCATTATGAGTTCCCTTAACCCCTGTTCCTCGGTGTAAGATAGCGGAAGGTTCGCTATGACTTTCCCCTTCAGCCTGTAGTCTAAGTAATTACCCTCCTCGAACCTCTCCCTAGCATCTCCAGGACCGCCTATTATTATGCCCTCTAGCTCATCCAAGATGGGGAGGAAGGTCTCATTAGCTCTCATCCCCAATCTCTTGAAGAAATCGTGGACCCTCTCCTCCCTTATCCTCTCAAACCTCCTCTGACTCTGACCACCCGCGCTGTGCTTCGGGGGTATGTCTGATGTGACCCAGTCCACTATCTCATAATTCGATCCTCTCAGCGTGGCTATCAATCCGCCTCCCCTATCCATCACTATCAGACCGTAAACTTTCTTCTCCCTCGCCATATCCTCTAGTGGTTCTAAGTAGAACTCATGATCACAGACATATTGGAAGGATCTCACTGGTTCAGGGGGCTCTATCACGTATATCTCTATCTTCTCAGTTCCCCTGTCCTTCCCCTGAGGTATAGCTCCACAGAATATCACTAGTCCATTGCTAGGTATCTCCTTATACAATTTCAGCCTCTGTATTATGCTCTCTATGGAGCTCTGAACGTTCTTCCTCGTTAGTTTATCCTTTATGTTCCCTGCTTGATCGTACTCATCCCTCAAGTACTTGATCACGTCGTACACATTCTTATTCGGAGGTATATAGAGTGATATTAACTCAGTCCCCCTCCCCACTTTAGCCTTCAGGTCCTTCAGAAGTTTCTTGAACTCATACCTCTCATACATTAGGGACATTTTCCCATTCCGGTGCTAGGACCTCTCTCATAATTTAAAAGTTATATATGCTAAGCTATTGCGTGCAGTTAGTGATCTTCGAGGACCGAGGAGTCGATTCCCTGAGCCCTATAACGGATCTGATACCCATGCAAGAAGTTATAGTTGGTGGAGCGAAGCAATTCATCAGATTGGAGAGATACCTGAATATGGAGAGTAAGTGGATCGTGAGAGACCACATGATAGCTAGAGTACCTGAGTCTAGGAAGCCGGATTATGGATCACCAGCTATATTGTTGAATTCCAGGCTTCTATCTACGGATCTAAACCTTAAAGGACTTGATTACGGTGAAGCTCTCGTCTGTGGAAACCAAATAGTCGCGGCTAAGGTCAAGAGCTTGGAGTGGCCTCCAGAATTCGAGAGAGTGAGGCCTTGTGAGGCTAAGTTACTTGAGAATCTATGGGATATCTGCCCCACTTCTATAGTGGAATACTTGAGGAGCGATTTGATGAGTATTTATGAGAGAGGAGAGATTAGAGTGAACGTTAATGTGATAGGGAGGCATAAAGTATTCATAGAGGAGGGAGTGGATATCTTAGGCCCTATAACTATAGACGCTAGAGAGGGACCTGTGATAATAGAGAGAGACGTCCTACTGGAGCCTTACTCTTATCTAAAGGGACCCCTCTACATAGGCGCGAGCTCTCAGATAGTAGCCGGTAGCAGGATAGCCGGTAGTTACTTAGGTTTAGCTACTAGAGTGGGTGGTGAGGTGACCACTAGCATAATATCGGATTACTCGAATAAGTACCACTTGGGGTTCTTAGGCCATAGTTACGTTGGGAGATGGGTGAATATAGGTGCGGGTTCTATAACTTCCAATCTGAAGAACACGTACGGGGAGGTGAAAGTCAGGGGCATAGCTACTGGATTGAGCAGGATCGGAGCTTTCATAGGGGATCACGCTAAACTCTCAATAGGAACTCTGACATATGCTGGTACTGTGATAGGCACGGCATCGCATGTCCACGGTTTGGTGAGGGAGGAAGTGCCTCCCTTCACGATATACGGGAGGAGCTTAGGTTGGGAACTAGTTGAGATAGAATTAGATTCTGTCATAAGGACATACAGGAGGATGGCCCCTAGGAGGAACGTTGAGCCCGACCCCGTAGAGGAGGAACTCTTAGAATCCCTATTCAAGAGAACTGAGGATCTGAGGAGGAAGATGGGTGTCAGAAAGGGCAAGCTAGGGGAAAGTTGAAGCCGGGTGGGGGATTCGAACCCCCGTCTACGGGTCTGCAGCCCGCTGCCTGTACCGCTCGGCCAACCCGGCACCTCTATTACACATTCCAGCCTAATAATCTTTATCATCCGTAAATATCGAGAGAACTTAGATATTTTAAAAATTTTTAACATAAATTTCAAGTTTCATTATTTATTACCATAATATCACGATTAGCTGTTCTTATCTTCCCCAAACTGCAGACCTCCACCCGATACTCCTAGGAAATTTTATATTTTGAGAAGCATTAGGAGAATAGAACCCCCAGTATGTGGGCCCGTAGCTCAGCAAGGATAGAGCGGCGGCCTCCTAAGCCGCAGGTCGAGGGTTCGAGTCCCTCCGGGCCCGCTCCGGAGCGGCCGTAGTCTAGCCTGGACAGGATGCCGGCCCCCCAAGCCGGCGACCCGGGTTCAAATCCCGGCGGCCGCATCCCATTCTCAGCCGGGGTGAGGTAGCCTGGTAACCTGGGGGCCTGTGGAGCCCTTAACCCGGGTTCAAATCCCGGCCCCGGCCTCTTGAGGTGATATACATACAAAATTTTTAAGTTAAATGGGGATATGCGATCAAGATGAGGTACAGATATATCGCCTTCTCCTCATTGCTCTTGACATCCCTGAGCTCCGCTCCGCAACCCGTATGGGATCTGGGGATAGATAGAGTGAACTTAGCTTTACTACTGTGAAGCAGGGCGACCCCCTCAAAATAGCTCTACACCAGGAACCATGAGGACAAGCCTCTCTCCGGGATCATAAATGTAACATAATGTAACTATGCAGGTAGATCAACCCAAGATACCCTCCTTAATGGAGTTCATTTGCATTGGGAATGAGAGCATATGCCCCTCCACGATAGCGCCGGGATTCGGAGGAAGGATCTACCGTCCAGATCCTCCACATCCTTCGTATTCAGTTTAGATACATCCGAGATCCCACCGGGAGATCATAAACTTTCAATAGAAGTGCGGCCCAAGGGCTACGTTGATCCCAGAGATGATAATACCTTATACGATTAGCTTCACCGTAACGGCTACTCAGCCCTCAATACCTGTGGAACTATCTATAATTCCAGCAGCCCTGCTCCTAATATGATATTAATTCTCAGGAGGAGATCTTAATTTTTGAGTGGACCCGGCGGGACTCGAACCCGCGACCTCCGGCTTGCAAAGCCGGCGCTCTACCGCCTGAGCTACGGGCCCTCGCTTATTAGAATTCCACATTAAAAACCTTTGCAGTAGTCGCACTAGGATGATCATAAAATACATTTCTAATAAATCCACTTATAATTTAAATTTTAAAATTTCAGAGAGGTTTATATATCTTACTTAATAGAGGAAGTACCTTTATGGCAATCGTGAGCGATCCTTTCGTCACACCCGGACCTTAGTTTAAATATAGGCATCTGACCACTCTCTAGAGAGGAGGAAGCGCGAGGTAGGGGATGAGGTTTGAAGTCGATGATAAGGACAGCGACTAGGAGAGTTGATGAAGGGGTTAAGGAGATCCCTCAGAAGATATCTCCAGAGGACTCGGCCCTAAGGGAGTTCTTAGAGAAGGTCAAAGCCAGGATTGTGATAATGGGAGTAGGAGGGGGAGGAAGTAATACAATAACTAGATTGAACGCTATAGGTATAGATTCTGTTGAGACAGTAGCGGTGAACACGGATGCTCAGCACTTACTCATAACGGCCGCTGATAGGAAGTTACTCATAGGTAGGGAGTTATGCGGAGGCAATGGATCGGGAGGAGATCCTCATATAGGTGAGGAGGCTGCTAGAGAGAGCGCTGATGAGCTAGAGGATTTCCTGAGTGGTAGCGATCTCTTATTCATAATGGCGGGTTTGGGAGGAGGGACTGGGACCGGAGCTTCTCCAGTTATCGCTGAGATAGGTAAGAGAGTGGGGGCTGCTGTCGTCTCAATAGTGACCCTCCCGTTCACTGCTGAAGGAATTAAGAAGAGAGAGATCGCGATGAAAGGACTAGCGAAACTAGCATCAGTTTCAGATACTATAGTCGTGGTGAATAACGATAGGATCTTGGAGATAGCTAAGGAGCTACCCCTCCACCAGGCTTTCTTCATATCTGACGAGATAGTAGCTAGGGCAGTCAAAGGAGTAGTTGAGCTCGTCGTGAAGCCGGGTCTCGTTAACGTCGATCTAGCGGACCTGAGGAATGTAGTAGAGAATGGAGGACCCGCTGTCCTCACTTTCGGTGAGAGCGATGGTGAGAATAGAGCTATGGAAGCTGTGGATGATGCATTGAACAATCCATTGTTAGATGCAGATATATCTGGAGGGAAGGCAGCTATAGTCAACATAACATCGGGTCCCGATTTCTCCTTAGAGGAAATGCAACAGATAGTAGAGACTATAGTTAGCTCCCTAGATCCGAACGCTAATGTGATCTGGGGGGCTAGGATAGATGAATCCCTGAAGGGCTCTGTCCAAGTGCTTTTAGTGGTTACTGGAGTAACATCGCCTACTGTAGAAGCTGCTCTCCAAGGGGAATTAAGGGAACCTTATGTAGAGAGAGCGACGAAACCTAAATTTGAGAGGACTGTTAAGACTCCTCTGAAAGTGACGGAGAGGAAAACTATCCCTATAGCTAGGGAAGTCAGGGAGAGGAGCGATTTCGGTATAGATGAGTTATGAGGGGATATCATGCCGGAGAAGGAGAGGAAAGAGAGTTTGTTCGATTACATAGTTCAGACATTGAAAGTAGCTGAGAAACCCGGATGGGATGAGATTTGGGCGACTTTCAAAGTTACAATAGTCGGTTTCTTACTCGTGGGGCTCATAGGCTTCCTAATACAATTAGTAGCGCTCTATATAGCGGGTGGATGAGATGGAACAGAGGTCCCAATCCCTATTCTTCCCCATCAGAGTGATCTCAGGGAAGGAGATAAACATAGTGAGGCTCCTCATGAGCAGGGTCTCGTCAACAGGAGCGAAAGTGAGATCGATATTATTCATCCCTAAGTTCAAGAACTACCTCTTCATAGAAGCTGAGAGAGAATACGAAGTTAGGAAGCTCATAGCTGGCCTCAGTAAGCTTAGATTAGCTTCATCCAGCCCCGTCTCACCGGATGAGATAGATGATATACTGTCCTCCGAGACAGCTGGTATAGAGATAGAACCCGGGGATATAGTGAAGATTATTAAGGGGAATTTCAAGGGCTATAGGGCTGTAGTAATAGCTACACCCGAGGGCAAGAGTAAGATGCTCACGCTGAAGCTCTTAGATATAGATAGGGATTGGGAGGTGAAGATGCCAGTGATAAACGTTAAGCTACTGGAGAGAGGGAAAGGAGGTGAAGAAGTTGCCTAAGAAAATAGTCAGAGTCCTCATAGAGGGAGGGAAAGCTACGCCAGGTCCCCCACTCGGACCAGCTCTAGGAGGGCTCGGTTTGAACTTAGGGCAGGTCGTGAAGGAGATAAATGAGAAGACCAGTAGTTATTCCGGGATGAAAGTACCAGTGGAGATAGAAGTGGATACGGAGACCAAGAAATTCGAGATCAGAGTGGGAACTCCCCCAACATCTATGTTGATACTCAGGGAACTGAGAGCTGAGAAAGGCTCCTCAGATGCTAAATCGAAGAGAATAGGGGATTTGAAGATGGAGAGTGTAATCAATATAGCTAAGATGAAATTAGCTAATTCTAATACTCGTGACCTCAAGAAAGTCGTGAAGCAAGTTCTGGGTACAGCTCTCTCAATGGGCGTGACAGTAGGGGGGAAGGACCCGAGGGAAGTCCAGAGGGAAATGGATTTAGGTATTTGGGATAAGTTGTTAGGTGGTTGATATGTCTAAGCTGCTGACTGAGGGAGACTCCATAGAAGTGATCAGGAGAGTCCTTGAGGAGAGCCCAAAGAGGAGGTTTAACGAAGCTGTCGATTTAATAGTCGTTTTAAAAGGAATAGATCTCAAGAGAGATCCTAACGCTAAGATAAATGAGATAGTAGAACTCCCTCATTCACCAAAGAACAGGAAAACGAAGATAGCTGTGATAGGGAAAGGCGAGTTCCTCTCTAAAGCTAGAGAAGCTGGTGCTGATAGAGTACTAGAGCCCGAGGAGATAGAAGTTATAGCAACTAATAAGAGAGCCCTTAAGAAACTCGCGAATGAGTACGATTTCTTCATAGCTCAAGCGGATGTATTACCTAAGATAGTGAGATATATAGGGCCTGTCCTCGGCCCTAGGAACAAGATGCCGATAAACCTACCTGCTATGGCCGTATCCCAGCTCCCCGATCTCATAGAGAGATTGAGGAGGTCCGTCAGGATAAGGACGAAGGACCAACCAATAATACATACGAAAGTCGGTTCTAGGGATATGAGGCCTGAGGAGATAGCTGAGAACATAAAAGCAGTGCTCTCCACTATAGAGAGGAAGTACGAGGATCCGTCTAAGATCTCGAGAGTTTATATTAAGACGACTATGGGCCCAGCCGAGGAACTTCCGATAGCAACGAGGAGGAGATGATTATGGCTCTGAAGACCTTGAGGAAAAGCAAGGCTAGAATTAGAAAGGAAGAAGCTATAAATAAGTTTCTGAAGTTAGTGAAGGAGTATCCCACTGTGATGATCGGGGATTTCTCGAGGATACCAGCTAACCACTTTGAGAAAGTGAGAAGAGAACTATCACCTGATATAAAGTTCTTCGTGATGAAGAAGACTCTCCTTAAGAAGGCATGTGAGCTCTCAGATAGGAAGGGGCTCGATAATCTCTTGAAAGCTATGCCCCAGAGTTTAGTCGTCATATTCAGTAAGAGAGACCCCTTCGATACATATAAGCTCCTCTCTGAGAGAAAAGCTGAGATCTTCATGAAACCGGGCGATGTAGCTGAGGATGATGTCGTGATACCTGCTGGTCCAACAGATTTAGCCCCGGGCCCGATATTAATGGATCTCAGGGCTATGAATATACCGACTAAGATACAAGGAGGGAAGATAGCTATAGCCTCTGAAGTAACCCTCCTGAAGAAGGGGGAGGCGGCTTCAGCTCAGATAGCGAATCTACTGAGGGCCCTGAATATAAAGCCCCTCAAAGTAGGATTCAGAGTGACTGGAGCTATAGATGAGAGCGGTATCTTCTACTCACCGGAAGTGCTCTCCGTGACGAGGGAGGATATCCTCGAGTTGATAAGGGAAGCTCATATGAGATCCTTAAGCCTCGCAATAGAATTAGGAGAGATAAATAGACATACCTTAGCTCCTATGATGCACAGAGCTGTCATGAGAGCGTTGGTTCTCTCAATGAAGTTGAACTGGATGAGCGATCTGACTATACCTCTATTGCTCAGGAAAGCTGTACAAGTAGCGAAGCTCCTGAGTGAGAAAATACAATCTTGAGGGATTTACTCCCTTATTTCTCCCAAATAAGGTCTATAGGACCTCAATACATCGCTCCATTCTACATCTCCGAATAACCCTTTTTCCCTTTGCCATTTCTGCAGCTTATATAAGGGTTCTATGAGCTCCCTCTCACTCTCGAATATCTCCCTCACCCTAGAGAACTCCTCTATGAGGTAATTAGACACTAACTCCTTTAGATCCATCGGATGAACTTCCCCTGCTATGTACATCCTCTCTAATTGCTCATAACTCGTCACTTCGACCTCACCTCCGCCAGCAGCCCTACTCCTCTTCACGATAATTCTCCCTACCTCTGGGAGTATGAAATACTTCAGGATAGCTAGTATCGGATTTCTGAGCCTCCCATCCTCATCGTATTGATTTTCATTACCAGGGGGGCAAAACGCATTCATTATCTTCTCCCTTATTAGCTCAGGAGGGTCATGTACTGCTACGTGCGATCTAGGTATGCTACTGCTCATCTTCCCACCCGTGAGACCCGGGAGGAGAGGAGTGTGTATAGCAGCAGGTACGTACTTCTCAACTCTTAGGGGGATGTCTGAACTGAAGACCTCCCTAGTTAGGGCATGTATCTTCCTCTGATCAGTTCCCCCTATCGCTATCTTCACGCGTAAGTAGAGTATGTCGAGAGCTTGCATCAATGGATATATCATGTGGGAGACCATCGGATCCTCCCCTCTCGCTACCATAGTCATAGCCCTCCAAGCCCTCCTAGCAGTCACTCTCTGCGATAGAGCGAGTAAATCCATGATGTAATCTTCAGATAGTTCGAATTCTGTCCCTAGTTTTATCTCTATCTGCTTAGATCCCAACTCGTGGAAGACAGTCTTCCAGTAAGTCATAGAGACTTCCTTTATCAAGTCTTGCGGACCCTTGAGGTTGAGGATAGCATGTATATCGGCCATTAGCGCGATAGAGTGAAATCCAGCTTGTATCATATCCCTCAATTTCCTCACTGTTATGAGAGTACCTACGTGTATAGGTCCTGAGGGCTCATAGCCGACGTAAACGTTACCTCCTTTGCCTACGAGTTCTTTCACTTCATCTAAGGTCATGACGAACTCATCCAAAGGTTCAGCTAAGTTCCTCAAGACGAGCTCTAAGCTATCCGTATTATCACCCAAGAGCCCTCGAGGGATCCAAATTAAATCATTTGCTCCAATACTATTGTACATCCTATCGTGGGGGGGCCTCAGCTCAGGTCAGTCTGTTCACGGGTCATTGCCGTCACCTAACATCATAGGCCCCTATTAGCTCTCATCTCCTCCTTTTTCTCCTTTACTCTCGCTAACGTCTTGAGCATTTTCCAGTAATGAGAACCGAACCAGAACACTTTTCCGCAATTTCTACATAATAAGAACCTTCTGTGCCCCCTCAAGATCTCCTTAGGCAGTTCTATTCCTATTTCCCCATTCCTCACGATTGAGAGAGGCCCGTCGCAGGAGGGGCATCTCGTCACTCTAGGGTCTATCTTGAGCTTAATCCCCAGATCTATCGATATCGAGGCCATGGCCCTCAGCAAGTCCTGAGGGGCCTCATAAGCCCTCATATTCATCTTCCTCGCTCTCTCTAAGAGCTCGTGATCTCTAGTTATCAGTAGAGCCCCTTCCGCGAGCTCGAGTATTGAAGAGTCATCTAACTCAGGCGATACATATTTAACACTATAACCGAGTATCCTGAGCCATTTAGCGAGTTTCCCGCTCATAGAATCTATGATGAACTCCATAGAGATCACTGTACATTAACCATTTATCGGCGATTCATAGCTTTTTAATTTTCAAGCTCCTATACACTCTCAACCTCACGCCTGGGCTGAGGGGAGTTCAGTAATAGAACCGTAGTATGAAGCACTGTTTATATAATAGGTGAGCCCGGCCGATTGGCACATTCGTAGCGTATAGGGAAGCTATAGAGCTACAGTAGACGATAGGCGAAGGTTACCCATAGCGCTCGAAGGACTGAGGAGAATGGAACAAATAGTATACGCAGCAATGAAAACTGAAATAGCCCCGCCCGGATTCGAACCGGGGTCTCCGGGTCCAAAGCCCGGCGTGCTTGGCCGCTACACCACGGGGCTCCGATCTCTCGATGTACTCGGAGCTATTAAGCTTTACCGTTCGATCTGATAGTGCTCTGAACGGTGAACTTCAGTTGAGCCCCTCGCTAAGTTGAAATTTTCACAATAATAAATTGAGGCTTTATGAATTATTCCTCAGATTTCACATCTCATAATCGATCAAAACTCTGATAAATTTTTAGTTATCTTTTTACAATGTAGTTGAGGGATCCCGTATTTGAACATAATCCCTTCAAAAACAATCGATTGAACTAAAATATATCGAGAGTGAAGTGCGGGGGGTGGGATTCGAACCCACGAGGGCCTGATGCCCAACGGATCTTGAGTCCGTCGCCTTGAACCTGGCTCGGCCACCCCCGCTTCATCCCTTAGTGTGTTCTATCAAGATTTAAAGATTTTGTGAGAGCTGGCCTCAACTTCTCATATTGCAAGATACCAGTCAGAGTCCTTGGAATCATCCTCTTAGCCATTCTCTTGTAGAATTCCGCCGGATCCGGGGACTTCCTTATGAATATTGCTTCTCTCTTTGAGCGAGATATCCTGAGAGGTGGCTTTAACCTCACTGGAGAGAGGCCATCAGCTATTACATAGAGGTATGGGGAAGCCGACCAAACTTCTACGATCGAGGAGGAAGGTATTACTATAGATCTAATCGCCGGTATGAGGCTGGGTGGCCAGGGAGCTACGTAAGATAACACGATGTTATCGCAACGTGGATCCAGCACTGGGCCCCCTGCAGCTAGGGAGTAAGCGTAAGATCCCGTGGGAGTGGCTATTATGAGGCCATCGCATATGCACTCCCCTAGAGGGGCATCGTCTATCGCTAAGCCCAACTTAGAAGATTTTCCAAGCTTGCCACTCCTTATTAGGAACTCATTGAGAGCTATTAGGCTCAATTTCGAATCTATTATCTCTAGCGTCATAGCATGCTCTAACCAAAATTTCCCCTCTCTAAGTATCTCTGGTATCCTATCTAATTGTGTTACATCGAACTCCAATAATGTCCCGAAAGTCCCATCCTTCACACCTAGTATAGGGAGGCTCCCCACATGATGGAAGGCCCTGAGGACCGTCCCATCCCCCCCTATGACTATAGCAACCTCCGCCTCCTTATGATCATCGACTACCTCTATCTTATTCGAGATTAGCGATGATTTGAGCCTCTCAGATATCCTATGAGATCTCTCCCTATCTGTATTATAGAGCAATACTACTTTACTCACTTTAAATCCTTTCTCGTACATCCCGAGTTGACCTACAGACCAAAATATTTAATGTTGGTATAGGGAGTACAGTGTGTTGATCTCTAGTAGGATGGCGGAATGCCTCGAGGACATCCAGAGTGTGAAGGTAGTAGCTAAGAAGGACTTAAATTTCGAGAGGTTAGGTATAAGGATCTTTAAGGATGTGGAAACTGAGGTACCGAGGTGGTTAGCTGAGATATTGGAGGAAGAGGGGATCTGCGAGGTATTGAGGGAGAACCCTGAGGTGATAAGTGAGAAGTTATATAAGGAGAAGGTCTCCATACTCTTCGCTGAGCTCCCTCAGGAGACATTCCACATTATCAGAGACATAATAAGGAGGAGCCCCGAGGATTCTCTCATAAGGAGGGATGCTATTGATCTAGTTAACAGGAGGATAGGGAAGCTCATGGATTATCTTAAGGCATCGATATTCTTGACATCCAAGAGGCCTCCGAAGAACTTATTAGTCGAGGAACTAATACTTTATAATGCCCTGAAGTTGATCATAGAGGAGTGGATGCGCTCCTTCGTAGGGGTAAGGGTTGACCGATAATGGTGGAGAGGACACCCTTAATGAGTTTTGAGGAGCTCGTCGAGAAATACAAGATCTTCTTAAGGTACTACAAGGATGAGAATAATGAGCTCTTGTATCAGAAGGCATTAGCGCAATTAATAGAGGAACAGAAGAGATCCCTTAGCGTTAATTGGTATCACTTATATAACTTCAACCCTGATTTCAGGGAGATAGCTGAGGATATCGTGATGAACCCCTCTCTACATATATCAGCTGGTTCTTCAGCCCTCAGGGAACTTGTGATGGAGCTAATACCGATGACGGAGGAGTTCAGGATATACAGTGAGGGTGATTTCCACTTAAGGTTCTACAACGTCCCGACTAAAGCTTCATTCAGGGATCTGACTAAGTTCTCAATAGGTAGATTGATAGAGATAGAGGGGATAATAACTAGAGTCTCAGATATCTATGATAAACTCGTTAAGGCATCCTTCATCTGTACTAACTGCGGGAGAGTTGAGGAGATAGATGTAATCGGTGAGAAGCTCAAGATCCTGGAGAAATGCCCTGAATGCGGTTCTCCAATGAAATTAGACCATGAGATGAGTAAGTTCATCAGGTGGCGTAGCGTTAGGATCCAAGAGAGGCCTGAGGACTTGCCACCAGGTATGATGCCAGAGCACATAGATGGCGTACTGACTGACGATATAGTGGATGAAGTGAAACCCGGGGATAGAGTCAGAGTGACTGGGATAATAAGGATAAAACCAGCTAGGAGGGATGAGGGAAGAGAGGGACTCATATATAAGAGGTATTTAGAGATAATACATGTAGAGGTCCCGAATAGGGTTTACGAGAAGTTGGAGATAACTCCTGAAGATGAGAAAGAGATATTGAAGCTCTCAGAGAGGGAGGATCTAGAGGAACTCATTGTTAGGTCGATAGCTCCCTCGGTCTTCGGTTGGACAGATGTCAAGAGAGCTATAGCTTACGCTCTATTCGGGGGGAGCACTAAGGTATTAGCTGATGGTTCTAAAGTGAGGGGGGAGATAAATGTACTTCTAGTAGGTGATCCAGGTGTCGCTAAGAGTCAACTCCTGAAATATACAGCTCAACTAGCCCCCAGAGGGCTTTATACGACTGGGAAAGGCTCTACTGCTGCTGGATTGACTGCGGCTGTCGTGAGGGATTCTGCGACTGGTGGATGGACTCTAGAGGCTGGGGCTCTAGTACTAGCCGATATGGGAGTAGCGTGCATAGATGAATTCGATAAAATGAGTGAAGACGATAGGAGATCTATACATGAAGCTATGGAGCAGCAAACTATTTCAATAGCGAAAGCAGGTATAGTAGCGACTTTAAACGCTAGGACGACGATAATAGCTGCTGCGAACCCTAAGAAAGGGAAATATGACGATTACGTGACGGTAGCTGAGAACATAAACCTCCCCCCAACCGTACTATCGAGGTTCGATCTCGTCTTCATAATGAAGGATAGGCCCAGATTGGAATCCGATAGCATGGTAGCTGAGCATATACTAACGACTAGGATGGGGAGGAACCCCGAAGCGAAGCCCCCTATAGACCCAAATCTCCTCAAGAAGTATATAGCTTACGCTAAGCAGAACATAGATCCTATACTCACTGATGAAGCTGCTGAGAGGATAAAGAAGTATTACGTTGAGGTCAGAGGGAGGGGGATTAAGGAGGGTGAGGAGGGGATCGTTCAAGACCTCATATCGATAACTCCGAGGCAATTAGAAGCTCTGATAAGGTTGAGTGAAGCTAGAGCTAGGATGCACTTGAGGAGAGAAGTAACAGCTGAGGATGCTGAGATGGCTATAAACCTGATGGAGATAACATTGAAGGGAGCTGCTTACGATATAGTATCTGGATACTTCGATATAACTGGATGGATGACTGGTGTCTCATTCCCTGAGGTGAAGAGGAGGGAAGTAGTCTTCCAACTCATAAGACAATTGGCCGATGAGAGTGAGGATGGCCTAGTCGATAGGGATGTAGTAGTCAGGATGGCAGCGGAGAGGCTCAATCTGAAGGGGAAGGAGTACGTCATAGAAGATATACTCAGGAAGCTTAACGAAGATGGGTTCATAATATTCCCACCGGGAGGGAAGATAAAACTCATATAAGGGATCTAGATGGGCTTAGATGAGCTCTTAAGTAGGATAGGTGTTAAGGAACTTTACCCAACTCAGAAGGAGGTCCTGAGCAGGGGGTTAGTGAGCGAGGGAAATTTCGTGCTAGCAGCTCCTACTGCTTCAGGTAAGACTTTAGCAGCTGAGATAGTGATGAATGAAGAGCTAGAGAAGGGAGGGAAGGTAGTCTACTTAGTACCATTGAGATCTCTCGCATACGAGAAATATGAGGAGTTCTCTAAGGTCTTCGATAAGTGGAGCGTGAGAGTATCGATCGGTGATTACGATTCCTCAGATGAGCCCTTGGGGAAGCATGACATCATAGTGATGACGTACGAGAAATTCGACTCTCTCCAGAGGCACAGAAGCTCTTGGTTAGATAGTATAAGCTTACTAGTCTTAGATGAAGTCCATTACGTTGGCGATCCTAACAGGGGACCTACGCTCGAGATGGCCGTATCTAAATTCATGCATGAGAACGATCGATCTAGGAGGATAGCTTTGAGCGCTACTATAACTAACTTAGAGGAGATAGCTAATTGGTTGCGAGCTGTCCCGATAAGAGTGGATTGGAGACCGGTCCCCCTCAGAGTAGGTATGTACGCTGGGGGGAAGCTCATATATCCAGATGGTAGCTCCGAGAGGCTGGAGGGGGAGGGGATAATCCCATTATTGAGGAGGTGCTTAACTGACGGAGGCCAGGCTATAGTATTCTACAATAAGAGGAGCGATGCTGTATCTTGGGCTGAGAAGCTAGCTTCTCACTTCAATATGAGACTGAATGAAGACCCCCTCGAGGAAGTCAATTTATCCTCTTACGGATCCTCTAAACTGATCGAGAAACTCTCTAGTGTGATGAGGAGGGGGGTCGCTTTCCATCACGCTGGTCTCCCATTCGAGTTGAGGAGAGCTGTAGAGAGGGCCTTCAGAAGAGGATCCGTTAAGATACTGACAGCCACCCCTACGCTCGCAGCTGGAGTGAACTTACCAGCTAGAACAGTCATAGTTAGCTCCTATATGAGGTATAACTCTAAGTTAGGTAGGATGACTCCCATCTCGATCATGGAATTCTGGCAGATGGCTGGGAGGGCTGGGAGGCCGGGTTACGATTCCCATGGGGAAGCTTACATAATAGCTAAGCAGAGTGAAGCTAAGAGGATATTCGAGAATTACATAAGCTCAGAGCCCGAGCCTATCTCATCTAACTTACACGATACATCCTTACTTAAGAACCACTTGCTCGCTTTAGTAGCGAGTTCAGGTCCCATATCCCCAGGGGAGATCCTAGAGATATTCAAGAAGACATTATTGTACATTCAGGGAGGGGATAAGTTCTTAAGGAGGTCTATACCGTTCCTCCTAGAGTCCCTCAAGGAAGCTGGGTTCCTCCAAGACATAGGAGGCTTATATAGAGCGACATCCCTCGGGAAGAGGGTCTCTGAGTTGTATATAGATACATCATCAGCTCAGATGATGATAGAAGCCCTAGATGAGTTAATTAAGAGGTATAGGAGGATGGAGGATCTTGAGCTTCCCGTCCTCCACCTCCTCTGCATGTTACCAGATATGCCGAAGGTCTACGGTAGGGGGAGGACTGAGGCACTCATTGAAGCTTTTGAAGAACTAGATCCACTGATTCCAATAGAGGAATCTCCTATCTCATCTCACAGTGAACTCCTACAGGTGATTAGGGGCGCTCTATCATTGAAGATGTGGATCTCAGGCCAGAGCGATGGTGAGATAGAGGAGAAGCTCGGGATCGAACCGGGAGACTTGAGGAACTTGGCTGAGAATGGAGAGTGGCTCTGTTACTCTTTCTCGGAAATATCGAAACTTTTTGGTGAGAAAGAGATTTCAGAGTGGCTCAGAGTACTCTCAATGAGGATAAGATATGGAGTACCCGAGGAACTATTATCTCTAGTGATACTCAAGGGGGTGGGCAGGGTGAGAGCTAAGCTACTCTATGAAGCTGGTTACAGGACCGTTAGGGATATAGCTGAAGCTGAGCCAGAGCAATTGGAGAGGATAGTCGGTATAGGGAAGCAACTCTCTAAGGAGCTAGTGGAGCAGGCGAGGTCGTTGGTTTATGTGGGTCCATCCGATAGATAGTAGGTATGGATCCGAGCGTATGAGAGCTATATTCAGGCAGGAGAATAGGATAAAGCTCATGGCATCAGTTGAAGTTCTCTATGCTAAGGCTTTAGCTGAGAGAGGGTTGATCCCGAAAGAAGCAGCTGAAGCTATTGAGAGAGCTGCCGAGGGAGTCACGCCCGAGGATGTTAAGTATGAGGAATCCCTAGTGAAGCATGAAACTATGGCCCTCGTGAGAGCTATCTCTAAGAGAGCTGGGGGTTATGGTGAATATCTCCATCTAGGTCTCACATCTAACGATGTGTTAGATACTGTGATGGGAGTCCAGATAAAGCAAGCAGGCTCTATAATACTGAGTAGCGCCGCTTCGCTCCTGGAGAAGATAGTTAAGAGAGGAGAGGAGTCGTTGGATATCGTGTGCTTGGGTAGGACTCATGGGGTAGTAGCAGACCCCATCCCCCTCTCAATGAAGTTCGCTCTCTGGTCTTATTACATCAGGAGAGCTATCATCAGGTTCATGAACTCCCTGAATGAAGCATCAGTCGGCAAACTCAGGGGAGCTGTAGGTACTGCTGCGGCCTCAATCGAGTTAGGGATCGAGGACCCTCTTGAAGTGGAGAGTGAAGTGCTCAGAGCTTTAGGACTTAGTCCCCCTGAGATAACTACGCAGATAGTCCCTAGGGATAGGCTAGCTAATCTAATCCTCTCGATGTCCCTCTTCTCATCAGTGCTGGATACCATAGCTAATGAGATAAGGAACTTACATAGGACTGAGATAAGCGAAATCAGAGAGCACTTCGAGGAGAGGCAAGTAGGTTCGAGCACTATGCCCCATAAGATGAACCCTATTAACAGTGAGAAGGTCTGCGGATTAGCTAGATTGATGAGGTCATTAGCTATAGCGGCTCTAGAGAACGTAGTACTGGAGCACGAGAGGGATCTTACTAATAGCTCAGTCGAGAGAATAATCCTACCGGAAGCCTTCCTGATCTTAGAAGAACAGATAAACACTCTTTCTAATGTCATAGAGAACCTCGAGATAGATAAGATCAGGATAAAGGAGAACATCGAGAAATATGGTGATATAGCTTTGAGTGAGAGGTTAATGATCTGGTTAGTTAAGAAGGGATTGGGAAGACAAGAAGCGCATGAGATCGTGAGGAGGATATCCTTAAGATCCTATAGGAGCGGTAGAAGGCTCATAGATGAAGTATTGGCTGATGAGGAGATCTCCAAGATATTGAAACCTGAGGAGATTGAGGTCATATTCCGACCCCAGAGTTACATCGGGTTGGGGAGGGAGCTCTCTATTAAAGAGTTCAGAGCGGCGAGAGAGTTCCTGAAGGAGGTGCTTCTAAACGGGTGAAATCAGACTCAGGTTCCTGGGAGGAGCTAGATCCATCGGTAGATCGAGTATAGAGATCATTTGCAAGAACCCCATCATATTGGACTCTGGAGTGGATGTGGGAACTAGTTCGAGGCTCCTCCCACTAGAGCCCAAGTCCGATCCTGAAGCTCTGATCCTAACTCACGCTCATTTAGACCATTACGGAGCTAGTCCCTTGATACTGGGGAGATGGAGTTGCGATACTTATGTGACGCCTCCTACAGTCGATGTAGGGGAGATCTTGCTGAAGGACTTCATCAGCCTCTCCTCAGAATACGTTGAGAGGCCTTATTCCACTCAGGATATCCAGCTCATTAGGAGGAGGGAGAGGTCGATCAGGCTCAATGATTACATAGCTCTGGACGGATGGGAGCTCAGGACTTTCAACGCGGGTCACGTCCTAGGGTCTGTAATGATACATCTCACAGCTAAAGATGGTCCTACTATCCTTTACACTGGAGATATAAACACAGCGGGGACCAGAACCCTTAGAGGGGCTGAGATCGAGCTCCCTAAAGTCGATTACTTGATAATCGAGGGGACTTATGGTGGGGATGATGATATACATCCCTCCAGGAAGAAAGTCGAGAGGCAGTTCATAGAGGATATAAGGGAAGTTATAGCGAGAGGAGGTGTCACTATAATACCTACTTTCGCTCTAGGTAGAGCTCAAGAAGTCCTCTTAACTTTGATAAGTCACATAGAATCTGGTGTCCTTCAGGAAGTCCCGATATTCGTTGATGGTATGATAAGGGAGATCTCGAAGTACTACAATGCTTACTGGTCATGGCTGAGGCCTGAGCTCCAGAGGATGATAAGGGAGAGCAAGAAGGAGCTCTTCGATCATAGAGCTATAGAGGAAGTGAGGAATAGGGAGGAACTCCTAGAGATAAGCGAGCCATTCATAATCGTCACGACATCCGGTATGCTTCAGGGAGGACCTGTACTCACATACTTGAAGCACTTCGGAACTAAGAGGGGAAATCTGATATATCTGACAGGTTATCAAGTGAAGGGAACTAGGGGGAGGATGCTCTTAGATGGTATCAGGCAGATCCCGATGCCGGATGGTGTTATAGAAGTGAAGTGCGACGTCAAGTTCGCTGATTTTTCAGCCCATGCCGATCAACCCAATCTGATAAACTTCATCATGAAAGTAGCGAGTAAGGGGCTCAAAGAAGTGATACTAGTTCATGGTGAGTTCGATAAATTAGTCCAGTTGAGGAGGAAATTGGAAGCTAGAGGGATAAGGACTTATATACCTTATGAAGGTGAGATCATAGAGATAAAGTGATATTATTCGGATATTACATCCGCTTCCTCTCCTTTTTAACGTAGTCTCTCCAGGCGACATGATAGGGATGCAGAGCGCACAGGAGCTCCATCAAGATAGGTTCTTATCCAAGCTACTCTCAGCTATATATAAGAGGAAGAAGATTTCTCTGGGCATATACGGTCCAGTGAACTCTGGGAAGACTACTCTCGCGAATAGAATATGTATGGACTTCGCTGGTAGGAAGATTGGTTCTGTAAGCAGGGTACCTCATGAGACGAGGTCTGTTAATGTCATGGAGAACGTAGTATTGAGACTGAAGGACGGTTCCTCTATAACGATGGATGTAATAGATACCCCGGGGATAGCGACTAGGATAACTTACAGGAGCTTCATGAGGTATGGCTTCAAGAAGGATGAAGCTATAGAGAGAGCTGCTGAAGCAGCCAAAGGAGTAGTTGAAGCGATAAGGAGTATGGAGAGGGTTAATTTGGCTCTATTAGTCATAGATTCGAGTAAGGATCCGACTTCACAAGTCAATTGGGTGATAGCTGGTAATCTGAAGGCTAGGCTCATCCCGTACATAGTGGTAGCTAATAAGATAGATCTCCCTTACGCCAGACCTAGTAGCGTTAAGAGAGTATTTCCCGATGATATCGTCATCCCGATATCGGCTTTAAGGGGAGACAACATAAACTACCTTTACGAGACCATAGTGAGCGTAGCTAGATAGAGTGGAAAGATGCCGATTAGAATCTTCCTTAAGTGCAGATCCTGTGGTTTTGAGATAGATGCTGAGAGATCTGATATTCCCATCCCCGAAGTTTGTCCATCTTGCGGGAGGAGGGAGCTGGAGTTCCAAGTGAGTGCCGAGCGGGAAGATGGAGTAGTAGAGATCGAGCCCCTCTTAGATGAGGCGTTCATAAGGCAAGTATCCTACGGTGAGTTTTTAATAGATATAACAGCTCTCCTCAGAGATGATGTAGCTATAGCCGAGCTCGAACCCGGGGTTTACGAGATCATAATTAAGACTCCTTCGAGAGCTTCCTCCCGATCACGATGAAACCAGTGTGTCCTATCATCCATGGAGATGGTCTAGTCCTCCTCTCATCACTCTCATATTCTCTATCTAATATCTCATGAATCTCAATGAGCCCGAAACCTACCTCCCTAGCTCTCAGTACTGTCTTATTCACTTGCTCACATGAAGGGAGGAACGCTAGGAATGTACCGTTTGGTCTCAGTTTCTCATGTACCTCGGACAGTATCTCCCATGGATCCGGGATATCTAGGAATATAGCGTCGACATCTGACTCATCTATCCCCTCCTTCGCATCTTTGTGCTTTAATATTACATTACTTATCCCTAATAACTTTAAATTCTTCTCAGCTATTTCTAAAGATTCCTTCCTGATATCATAGCTGTACAACTTCCCACTCGGACCTAAGAAATTAGCTAGTACCATAGTGAGAGCTCCGGATCCCGTGCCTATCTCAACTACTGTATCTCCTGGCTTTATACCGGATTTGAGTATCATGAAACCTGCATCTTTAGGATAGATTATTTGTGTAATTCTCCCTATCTTTTCTATATAATCCGTTAGTATGGGCCTGTGGACCTCCACTCTCTCCCCCTTACTCGTCTTGATCACGCAACCCCATTCCTTCCCTATGATTTCCGAGAGATCTATCGAACCCTTATGCGTATGTAAGACTTTACCCTTCTTCACTTTGACTAAGAACTTCTTAGGTTTTCCCTTCTTTCCATAAACAACTAGCAGCACTGTATCGTCCTCTGATATCAGATTTAAACACTCCCTCTGACCCAGCATAGACTTCCATCCCTTTACCGCGTCACAGGAGGGCCCTAGCTACTTTAGTAGCTAGCACCGGGTGCTTCATCAATTTCATCGCTACTTTACCTATCTCTATACCATTAGCTAAATTTACTATATCTTCATAATCTAGTATATTTGCTAATTCATTAAGGTCATTATCATTCAATTTTTCAAACACTCTCATCGCTCTTAAGCTATCCTTTATCCTCTTGATCCATCCCCTATACTCCCTCTCAAAGGAGCTTAACGCTTTCCTCGAGGTATCTCCCCTCTCCAAGGCCTCAGCTATAACTTTGCTCACAGCCTTACCGGCAGCTATCGATGAGTGTATCCCAGCGCCTGTGAAGGGTATCACCATACCAGCGGCATCGCCTATCAGGATGACGCCATCCCCTATGTACTCCTTAGCCAACCCCCCTATAGGGACTACGTAGCCACCTGCCCCGATCACTTTAGCTCTCTTGAATATCTCGGGTCTCTCCTTTATGAATTTATCCAAATAAGGCTTAGGGGATCCCGGTCTAACCCCTATACCTACATTAGCTACGTACTCATCCTTAGGGAAGATCCATGCATAACCGCCAGGTGCCACAGAGCCAACGTATATCCTCCCGGATTTATGAGTGTCTAGCTCCACTCCTACCATCTTATATTGATATGTGGGAATCAACTCAGTAGTATTATCGAGACCGGAGGACTTAGCAACGACCGAGTTGTATCCGTCAGCTCCAACAACGATCTTACCCCTTAATATCTCTCCTTTAACTGTTTTAACTCCACAAACTCTACCATTTTCCTTTAAGACACTCTCTACCCTCTCCCCGACTCTTATCTCAGCGCCAGCTAAGTAAGCTTTCTTCGCGAGCTCTAGGAGGAATAGGTCCTTATTTATAGCGTAGCCGTGCATGGGTATCTCCACATATTTCCCTGATGGAGCGTAGACCTTCATGTTCAACTCATTAGAAACCACACCGGGCTTGGGCTCTATACCAGCTGTCTCGAAAGTAGTCTTACTCGTCCCCTCACCACAAGGTTTCCAAGCTCTTATATCTGAGTGAGCCTCTAATAAGATCACTTTGAGCCCTAATTCAGCTGAGAATTTCGCTGCCGAGAGTCCAGCGGGTCCTCCTCCTACGACTATGACGTCCCATTCCTCCATAGTGACACCCAATGATAACGGGGGTTCTATATTTCAGCATTTCCGCTCTGCCAGGAAGTTCGTTAATTGACGAAAAAAATGCCAGGGGGAACGTCAGATGATAAAAGTTTTATAGTAGTATACTGTTAATGACACAGTCAGATGGGGCCCCTCCGCCCCCGAGCCTAAGTACGTAAAAGGTGAAGATAATTGAGCGTCCTAATGGATGCGCACTTGAGGATCCTTAGGAGGCTCGAAAGAGCTGGCCCCGAGGGAGTTGTCGCTTCAGAACTTATTCCAGATAGAGTAGCGAGGGAGTTCGTCCTGAAATATCTCGCGAGTAAGGGCCTTATTGTCAGGAGGAGGAAGTTCAGGGGGGAGAGGGTTTTCATAACGACTAAGGGCTTAGTGCTTCTCCGTGACTATGGCGATGGTGCTACTTAAAACACTAATTTATTTTTTTATACTGAGGAGTCTAAATGAGTCTATACTTCAGGGTCAGGAAGAGTGATGCTTCCGCTAGGCTCTCAGAACTTAGGACGAAATCTGGAACTTTAATACTCCCTGAGTTCTTCCCAGTCTACAATCCGAACAAACCAGTGATCTCCCCAAGAGAAATGAGAGAGATGGATGTTAAAGCTATCATAACGAACTCATATGTGATATACAGGACTCCTGATTTGAAGGAAGCTGCTCTCGAGAGGGGGATCCACTCCCTCCTGGGCTTCGACGGTATAGTGATGACGGATTCAGGGGCTTACCAGATATATAGGTACGGGAGGGTCGATGTCTCTAATAGTGAGATACTGCTCTTCCAACACTCCATAGGATCTGATATAGGGAGCATCCTAGATATCCCTATGTCATCAGAGATCGGAAGGGAGGAGGCTGAATTAGGTGTGGAACAGACGATAAGGAATGCTGAGGAATGGGCTTCAATGAGAGAAGAGCTCTCTGGTACGCTCTGGGTCGGAACGCCGCAGGGATCCATCTATAGAGACCTAGTGATTAAGTGCTCTGAGAGGATAAGGGAGCTAGATTTCGATTATAATGGCGTCGGTTCGATCAAAGTAGCACTTGAGAAATACGATTTCGTGACGCAAGTAGATCATTTCATGTTGATAAGATCTATCCTCAGAGCGGGTAAGCCCTTCCATTTCTGGGGGATAGGTCATCCTTCGACATTCGCCTTCTTCGCAGCAATAGGGGCGGATTCATTCGATTCAGCATCTTATTCTCTTTACGCCGAACAGGGGAGGTATATGACACCACATGGAACTTTATCACTCGATGAGATAGAGGAATTCCCTTGCCCATGCCCAGTCTGTTCAAATTATGACCCTAGAGAGGTAAGATCCATGGAGAGAGAGGAGAGGATTAAGTTATTAGCTAAGCACAACCTCTATGTATCGATTAGTGAGATCAAGAAAGTTAGGGAGGCTATAAGAGGAGAGTGGTTGTGGGAACTCGTCCAAGAGAGATCTAGATTTCATCCCAATTTATATTCTGCCTTACTACATTTATTGAGGAGATATTCACAACTCCTAGAAGTGAGAGAGCCTTTATTTAAGTCATCCGGGCTCCAATTCTCAGGACCCGAGAGCTTCCTCAGACCCGAGGTAGTTAGAGCGAGAAACAGAATAAAAAATATCCACCATAATAAGAAATTCAAGAGATTTTTATATGGAGAAGTCCCACTGGGATTAAAATATTTATACCCATTCGGGCAAACTATCTGCCCTTATGATGATGAAGTACTGGATGAGCCGAGTGATGATGAGATACTCTCATGCGTCCTCTCATACCAATACGATTTTCCCTTCCCGAAAATCACTGGAGCTAGTATGAGGAGGTCTAAAAGCACTGGAACGCTTAGAGAGGTCACTCTAGAGGGCAAAGTGATAGGTCACTTCAGACCGAGTGATGGTGCTTTCATACCAACACTAGATGGGGCTTCCCTCATATTGAGACACATCCCCTCCCCGAAGGGGAGAGTCGTCGTTAAGGAGCGTTTCTCTGAGACTGTCGCTAAGGGGACGACTGTCTTCGTTAAGTTCGTTAAGGAGGCTGATCCCTCTATAAGGCCGAAGAGTGAGGTAATAGTGGTTAATGAGAGAGATGAATTACTTGCGACGGGGAGATCATTACTATCAGGAGTCGAATATTCTCAATATCATCCAGATCATCCCTTCATAGTAATAAGGAGGCATGTGAAGCCTAGATCGGGAGAAAAGCCTCCTGAAGAAGACTTATAGCTTCTTCTTTAGTTCTCCTATCTATAGTGATAGAGACCATCCCTACCCCCGGCTGGCCATACACCACGATCCACCCCTCAGGCGGTAATATTACCGCTGGAAACCCTAATAGATCCTCTTCTCCATCCACAATTACTGCAACATTTTTACCTAATAATGATATTTCTATTGCTTTTTTTACTTTAAGCCAAGCTTCTCTCGTGAGAGTACCGGCTGGGTTCCTCGCGATCACTATGAAATACTCATCTAAGTAGAAGATAGCGGAACAATCCATCTCTCTCCTCTCCTTCAAGTCTATTATAACAACTTCAGGCCTCTTACCGGATGCTAACAGTTCTTTAGTGACCTTATCACCTACTGAGATTATCTTCTTATTCTTTAAAATTCCTAAGTCTTTAACGATGCTTCCCTTAATTTCAGAAACCTTCTTCCTCTTATCTTCTAATAATTTTAAGTTAAACGAGATCTCCATCCCGTCCTCGGATAAAAAGCGGTCTGACATAAGGTTAGTCGGACGATGTTCCTAATATTGGATGCGCTAGCAGCTGGTGAAGGGAGGAGGCTATCGTCCTTAGATGTTATAGGAGCGGGACCTAGGCTTTTAGCAGGTATTTTAGAGAGATTCAACTTGGAGTATAAGATCCTCAGGGTAGAGGACTTCATCAGGATCGGGAAGAAGTTCAAGGGAGTCACTCTAGTTAGCGCTATGACTATGGATGAGCCAGCTGTCTCGAGGGCTTCGAAGTTAATTGAAGGTGTCAAGATACTGGGTGGACCCATCACATCCGACCTCAGCTCTGTTAAGAGGCTCGGATTCGATCTAGGAGTCTGGGGAGAAGGCGAAATCTCCCTCGAATCCCTGTTGAGTAGAGGGCTCTCTAATGGTATTATCCCGGATGTCGGGGGAATCCCTAACATTATATTACCTAACGGTAAGACCACTGAATTCAGATATCTATCTAGAGAGGAGTTCATGAAGTTCGAGTCTTCAACTAAAGCGATAAAATACTATAAGACTGTCCCGCACTATAGGAGCTCTAGAGTTTATGTAGAAGTCCAGAGGAGCTGCTCTAATTTCTACAGGCCTAGGTTGATCGCCTCCCCGGATATATGTAAGAGTTGCCCATCTTCATGCTCTGAGATATGCCCGCAGAACATACCCCCGGGATGCGGTTACTGCTCGATACCCCTCCTCTACGGACCGCCGAAGTCGAGGAGTGAGGAGAGCATATTGAGGGAGATAGGGGAATTAGCGATAGCTGGAGTCAGGAGGTTCGTTTTGAGTGGCGCTGATTTCCTCGAATACGGGAGGGATCTCATCTCGACACCTTTGACGAACCCGAGGGATCCAGGACCTAACTTAGATGCTATAGATTCGCTGCTATCTAAAGTTAAGGGTTTATCGGAGAGGTACTCTTTCTTCTTCGAGATCGAGAACGTGAAGCCCTGCCTCGTGAACGAAGAAGTTGCCTATACACTCAGTAAATATCTCAAGGGTACCCCCATCCATATAGGAGTGGAGACAGGAGATCCTGAGCACGCTAGATTAATAGGGAGGCCATGCAGCCCGGAAGATTCATTTAGAGCTATTAAGATCCTCAAGAAGTATGGATTGAGGCCTTACGCTTACTTCATACACAGCCTCCCCGGGCAGAGTGAGCGAGTGGCTAAGAAGACGCTGGAGATGATGAGAGCTGTTTATGATGCTGGGGCTGAGAAGATAACAATTTACAGGTTCAAACCACTTCCAGGGACAGCTTTTCAGGATTTTGAGGTCAAGGTAGATCGTAACTCTAGGATGATAAGCGAGCTCGCGATCGATCTTAATAGGAAGAGGAAAGAGGAGCTCTTGGGAAAGATAATGGAGGTTATAGTAGCGCCCAAGATCGGGAGGTACTGCTACGCATATCCGGTAAATGGCGGTCCAGTGGTTAGGTTGAGGTGTAGTAAGGGTTTGAATGTCGGGAGGATCGTTAGAGTGATGATAAAGGGCGTGGTATCGGATAGAATGGTTGAAGGAGTCGTGATCTAAGTATCGCCGAGAAATCTTCAGTTATATTCATTATTCATTCTTTTAATAAATATTTTTTAGTACTTACTTTTTAAATCTTGGATTTCAATCTTAACTATCCTACAAATTATCTCTGAATACACATCAAAATATGTATGAGTTAGCCTATCCTTGCACCTAATGATACCGTTGTCGGATAGTTAACTAACTATCCGTTTCACCTAAGCCTTAGCTTCAGTGGTTCAGGGGCAACGGGGCTCCCTTCATCCTGAGCATGTCCGCGGACGTTCCTATCTTTCTCGTGACCGCGTGGGCATCTCATAAACCTATGCCCATTCAGAGGTAATCTCCACTCACATACCGGGCACAAGTCTGGAGTTCCTCAGCAACCATATATACTTATGAGGAGTTATAGGTTAACTTTTTGGAGGCTATTAGCATACCCTCCATAAGACACTTTGATTCTTCGCTCGCCTTCAGCTCATTCTGAAGAGTTCTTTAATCCCATTAAAGGGCTAGCATGTATCCTGTGAACTCAGATAGGTCTAGCTCTCTTTTTGCTAGATCGAGCTTTATCCTGTAGGCCTCCATATCCAATGCCCCGAAGATCAAAGGAACTGGCAGTTTATCGATTAAGAATGCCTCAATACCTATTTCCTTTCCCTCAATTTCAACAATTAAATCGCAGAGAAAGCTGCAGATGATCTTATCTCCATCAGCTGCTATAAATTCCCTTGGAATAAGCAATTTCCTCGGAGTGGAGAGTTCTAATGCTACATCGCTTCTAATAAGAGATCTCGATGCACCACTATCGAACAAGACGCTGAGCCTCCTTTCCCCTTTATCACCTCTAACAAGAAGCTCTCGCCTGATCACGCCCACAACATCACCTCAAATTTCGATTTTAAACATCTATTTTAACTGTATCGTTTCTAAAGCTGGAGATCAAGACCCGCTCTGCGAACTCAGACTCTAAGACTGTTTGGGGTTTGGGTTAGCGGAGCGAGGAGCTCTTCTAGGGAGGTGAGAGGATAGATTTGACGAGACAATGTTCTATCTGAAAGCTGTAGACAAAATGTTAGTAGAATCAATAGGGAGAGGGGGTGTGGTTCACGAAGAAATAATCATAAGGAACTCTGATGTCGGTGCTCAGCTTTGAGAATAGAGCCATTCATTATAAGAAGGATGCGTGCAATGGGTCTAATTCTCCAGCAGTCATTCTTTATTTTCAAGTCATTGACTCCGCTCATGAAATCCTTAAATAACTAAAATCACATAACCCCACGGAAATTACTGGTAAACGCACGAATGTTAAGATTTGTGTTGATGAAGATGTAGTTAGAGAAGCAAAGGAAATGAGCTTGAATACTCTAGAATCTGTGAATAATGTCTTAAAACAGGCAATTAAGATTAATTCTACTCGAAGGGTAAGATCAAGAGTTATGAGATGGGGCCGCCGGGATTTGAACCCGGGACCACCAGCGCCCCAGGCTGGCATCCTACCTAGCTAGACCACGGCCCCTCTAATATGGGCCTTCAATTTTAAAAACAATTATTCCGAGGTGACTAGATTATAAATGTTGTATGGGGACGCCGCAGTGCTCGCTGGTCTCGTATCGATCTTCGTCGTCGGATCGCTGGGCTATATTAAGGGAGCTGTCGATAGGAGCGGTCTAGCTGCAGGCATATTAATTGGTTCACTCTTCGCCCTATCTGGAGGCCTCATAGCTGTCATCACACTCATAACCTTCTTCCTAATAGGGAGCTTCTTCACTAAGTATGGCTACTCGAGGAAGGAGAGCCTAGGAGCTGCGGAACCGAAGAAAGGAGCTAGAGGATGGAAGAGTGTCCTCTCAAATTTATTCTTCCCTTCATTAGCTATAATACTTTATCGATTGAGCTCCGATAGCACTTATGCCCTCGCTTTCGTGTCCTCTATCTCCTGCTCCCTGGCGGATACTCTGGGGAGTGAGATAGGGCTCCTAGATAGGAGGGGGCCCTGGATAATAACTAGCATGAGGAGAACGCAGCCAGGTACTTCAGGCGCTATCTCGATCCTGGGAACTATCTCCAGTATCCTCGGATCCTTCATAATACCCATCGAGGCCTTTCAATTCGGGATCCTGAGCTTCAACGAGCTCTTCATATCATCCACGATAGCCTTCTCCTCCTCCATGCTCGATTCCTTACTCGGAGCTACGATCCAGGCGAAATACTCGTGCGATGGTAGGGTAGTGGAGGATCCCTCTTACTGCAGTGAAGCTGAGCTATTGAGTGGATTCCGTTTCATAGATAACCATGCTGTCAATCTAATTTCTACCGGCTTCGCTTTCCTCCTCTCATTGATAGAGGGGATGCTATGAGGGTCTCTGTAGTGGTCCCGACTTACAATGAGGAGGATTACATCGAGAGGTCCTTGAGAGCTCTGAGGAACGTTGGGGCTCATGAAATAGTGGTTGTAGATGGTGGAAGTCGTGATAGGACTTTGGAGATAGCTGAGAAATATGCTGATATCGTGGAGAGTTCTAGCTCCTTAGACTCCCCCGCTAAAGCTAGGAACGCGGGGATAAAGCTGTCCACCGGGGATCTAGTGGCTTTCATAGATGCTGATACAGTCGTATCCAAGAGCTGGCTCAACGCTATAATGAAGTGTTTCGAGGACGAGAAGGTAGTTGGAGCGTCTGGCCCCGCCTATCCCCTTGAGGATGATAGTCTCTTAATCCCACCGTACATCTTCGTTTACGATATACTCGTGAGATTGACTCTACTCATAGGTAGGCCCCACTTCCTCGGTTTCAACTGCGTCTACAGGAGGGATTTCCTGGAGAGGGTTTCCGGGTTCAATGAGGGAGTCAGAGTATCAGAAGACGCTCTTCTATCGATGGAAGCGATTAAATATGGAGAACTGAGGTTTTTGAAGGATATGTCTGTTTACACATCAGCTAGGAGGCTTAAAACGAGAGGGATCGCTGAAAGCCTCTTCTATTTACTCTACAATGGACCCTCAGTCATATTCCTGAATAAGCCATTCAATTACTATCCTAGACCTTCAGAAAGTCGGAAAGAGAATCGTAGAGTTGAACGAGCCTGAGTATACTATTTATAATTGCTCTAACTCTAGCAGGCCTATCCTCAATCATTATCAATACCCTACTCCCTACTATCTCCGGTTTCAGATCTGTGAAATCCGGATAGAATGCTTTGAAAAAATCAGAGGCCTCTTCATCGCCTTCAAACTTTATCTCGAGGCTAACTGATACTCTCGCCATATTCTCTGACCCCCACTATCCTCATCCTCGGCCCGATTTCCTCAAGAGGGAAGACCCTGTAGAAACTGGCCTTGAGCCCGTCCTCAGAAGTGAGGAGGAGGGAGATATCGAAATATCTCCTGAGCTCTAGCTCCTCTAATTTGACAGATTTTGTATTGAATGATCTCGCTAAGAGCTCAGCTTCATTCTCCAACTCATCGGAAGAGTATGCTATACATAACCTCCGGGAGTGAGGGGCCCTCTTCCCCGTTATCTCCCTCCTGAGAGAGACCCCGCTCAAGATAACTAGAGATATCGGCTTGAGGTGAGATGGTGTAGGCTCATAAAATATTAAAGAAGACGGATTCCCCCTCTGAGTTCCGACTATGACGACTCTATCAGCCCCAATCTTAATAGCTAACTCATTGAGGTCCTCAAGGGACATTTTCCCTCTGTTCCTTCTATTGGAATTCGGTAATACGTGATAGAGATCTCTGACGAAGGATCTCGTCCTTCTAGATGGCCTCCTAGTCGTAGTTATCAGGATCAAGTTGTCTCCCTTGCAAGTTCCGCACCTCTAGCTAAAGCAGTGAAAGGCTCCCATGCACCTCCTGTGAATACCTTCCCACATTTCTTACAACCCCAAACTCCCAACCTAACTCTCTTCACAGCTTGAGCTCCACAATATGGGCATTTGTAAGTACTCTTGCTCTTCTGAAGTATGGACTCTACTCTCTTCCTTATCTTCGAACCGTATCTCATAGTCCTGAGCTTACTCCTCGGAGCCCTAGCCATCTCATATCGCCTCTCTCACTACCCTAGCTAATTCAGGCCACTTGCTCTTAGCTACGCTCACGATATTTAAAATCTCCTCCATCTTGAAAGTGCCGTGCTTCTTCTGTATCGAACAGACCTTCCCATCTTTATTAATCGCTACAGTTATCGATGCATCTGAAACACTCTCCTCCTCTATAGTCGGATCCAGTAATATCTTGCTCCCTATCTTAACGAAACTGAAGTTTATCGGTATATCCTTTAGCTCCAATTTCCTCTTCCTCTCCTTAACTTCAATTTCACCGTCCCCCTTAAGTTCTACTTCAGGTATCTCCGACCTCCCTAACGCTATTAAACTAGCTAATGTGAGGGAATCCTCGAGATTCCCATCGTAATCCAGTACGTACATATCTAAGAATATCATGTACACCAATTTGCCAGGTAAAATGACTAAAGATCCGAGATCTATCGCATCAGCACTCCTTATTGCCCTATCAACTATCCTAGCGAGCTCTATCGCTCCCTCATCAGGTGGACCTGGTTCGAATGTCGGTGAAGCGACTGGGAGGAGCTCAGCATTAGATACGAAGACCCCCTTATCGGGAGTATCTGGGAAAGGCTCTCCTAGATCCGCTTTAACTCCGACTAAGACTTGAGTTTCCCCTAACTTGAGCCATGCCTCTCCTTCAGCTTTAGTGAAAGTACCATCGAGGACTTCTATAGGCCTATATTCGTATAGACCCCTCCCATCTATCCTCTGACCCTTCTCGACGAGGTCCCTTATGTAATCCTTCATCAAATTATGCGTCAGGATCTCCTGATCGAACATCAGATCACTCTCCTCTCCACTAAATAATAAGGTCTCTTGAGAGCCTCTTTCTGAACTTCATAAACGAATCTTATAGCCTTCCTCCCGAGGTTCAATGCCTCTTTGAACTCCTCCTCACTCAAAGTACCATCAGCTTGAAGTAGAGTTATCTCCTCCGATTCCATCATCATAGCTAGGGGCATATCTGAATCCCCCCACATGTCCTCATCGTGGTTCGGATCCACTACTATGAAGCTCCCGACTCTGCCTACGGAACAAGCTGATACTAGCCCCCTCATCGCTACTCCTGCGCTAGCGAGAGCTAGCGAGGCTGCATTTATCCCAGCCACCCTAGTCCCAGCATCAGACCTAAGGACCTCTACGAATATATCTATGACGGATCCAGGGTAATTTTCGACGAAGATAGCAGGCTTTAAAGCTTCCCTTATCACTTTAGATAACTCTATGCTCCTCCTATCGGGCCCAGGCCTCCTCCTCTCGGGAGTGGAGAAGGGAGCCATGTTATACCTCGCTCTCACGAGAGCTCTATCCGGGAGGACCATGTGCTTAGGATGTACCTCTCTAGGACCGAAGACAGCGGCTAGAATCCTGTTTCCTCCCCACTCAACGAAAGCTGAGCCATCAGCTTTCTCCAAAACTCCCACCATCATTTTGATTGGCCTCATTTCATGGGGGAGCCTTCCATCAGTCCTTATACCTTCCTCAGTTATCAACCTCTCGGGTCTCCTCTCTACGTATAGGGGCATGGTATCACCTACTCAGCTCTTGAGAGAGGAGCGAAGATATCCTATCGCTCAACCCTGAGACGTGAGACTCCTCCTCTATCTTCCTGAGAGCTTTCTCCAGGGCTATTAGCTCCTTCACGGAGGGTGGCTTCACCCAGATCCTACCGTTATTCGCTACTATTATCTCGCTCTTAGTCCCCTCCTTCAATATGGATAGCATCGATTGCCTCTTCCCTATCACCCTGGGGACTTTGGCCGGATCTACCTCGAGCAAGTAACCACCTTCTAACTTCCCCAATCCCTCAGCATCTATCGTGAGTATGAGTGAGGAAGCTCCATCGAAAGATCTCACTTTCGCGAGGATAACATCCCCTATCTTCAGATCATATTTCTTCAGATCGACCTTCTCAGCTCTCCTCTGAACTGGTAGAGCCCCTTGATAGGGACTCCTTATATCGACTAATATAGTATTCCCGCTTATCTTCGAGACGATACCTATCACTAAATCTTCCTCCTTCGGTATATAAGCACCAACTAAGGGGACTATTGAGATCTCATCTTCCTTCAAATTCACCAGACCGAGTTTCTTAGACCTTATCATACCGCTCTCATCTATGTAAACATCCTTCCCCGGCTTAATCTTACCCTTGGCCAAGGGTTGGCCGGGTATCACTACTTCCCTATCCCTAACGAAGAGCAATACCTCACTCAACTTTAGCCTGACCTCCCATCTCACCTATCCTCTCAAATATAAGCATCTGAGAGCCTACTGGTACTTCAGCTACGAAAATGACTTTCTCCCCATCATCTGACCACTTCTCCGATAATAAATTACCCTGTCCGAGCAATAAGGACCTAGCTTTAGCCCATGCCGATGATGGTACTGTGACTACCATCTTAACTAAGCCCGTTTTTAGAGGGAGTATCTTCCTGAGCTGCTCAACTACATCCTTAACTTGCTGCTCCGGGTCCTTCATAGGATCTACCTTAACTTTAGCTTCCTTCATCGCTTTCTCTATCCTAGATATGGGATGCGGGAGGTTCGTCTGAGGGTCTACGAAGTTCTTATGAATGTAATTTATTATCCACCTTATCTTCTCCTCCTGCAGTTTCTTCCTGTATTCCGCTGTTAGCTGGACTTCCCCCTCCCTCAGGATAGTCTCGGCTATGCTATAGAGATCAGTCGTCCCGAAAGCCTTCTTCAACTCCGAAGATGGAGCTATTTCAGATTTCCTAGCATCTGTGAATATGTTCTCTACAGCTAGTATGCTCCTAATATCCACTTGCTTCCCCTCTCTGAATTGATATGCTTTATCCGGATAGACGAATATCTCGAACTTCTTCCCAGCCCGCGTTATCCTAGCTATCACGGGTTCAGGCAAAAGAACCACCTTCGCTTCCTCATCCTTTAGCTAAGTTAACGTATTTAGCTATCTCATCCTTCTGAAGCTCTCTGAACTTCTTCGTCCCCATATCTATCGTTGCTATCTCTAAGTAGTTCTCGTTTATCTCCTCCTCTTCAGACTCTATCGCTACTTTCACTGCATACTTTATGCATTCATCTAGAGAGAAATCCTGCTTGAAGCTCTGTCTGAATATCTCATTCACTTTATCTGAGTTCTTCCCGACAGCAAAAGCTGCGTAATCATAATAAGCACCTCCCGGATGGGTTACGTATAGCTCCGGTCCCTCATCTATTCCACCGATTATTATCATCACACCGAAGGGTCTCAGGCCAGCGTATTGTGTGAATTGCTGTTTATAGAGCGCGAGCCTCTTAGCTAAATTCTTCACGGTTATCGGTTCCCCGTATATCAGCCTATTATACTGAGCTTCCATCCTTCCCCTCTCTATCAGAACTAAACCATCACCGACCAATCCCGCAGCTATAGCTCCTATATGTTCATCTATCCTGTATATCTTCTCAGGCGGTGTGGCTAAGGGGGATATGTATTTCCTAACAGCTAAAAGGACGACACCATCTTTGCACTTCATCCCTATAGCTAGAGGTGTCCTTTTAGTAGCTGAGAGCGCGTATTCTACCTGGAGAAGCCTCCCATCCGGGCTGAAAACCGTTATAGCCCTATCATAGCCCGTGACCTGAGGAAACATATTCACACCTCACTCCTCACCCAGTAGTATGATGAGAGCTATAAAATCATTGCCCGCTAAAACTCACCGTTCATGACGGAGATATTGGGAGAACTTAGAGAGTATAGCATAAATACGTCAAATTTGGGGACGTTCCCGCATCGAGGGATGTCTAAGTCAGCGGATGAGGATTCATGAGCTCCCGAACTGGGTAGATGAGAGGGATGCATGAGAACCGTTCTGAACGATGAGATCTCGAATTCGAGAGAATGGAACTAGTTCAAAAATTTTCCCTTTCAATTTCCTCAGAGAGATTGAAATATATTCAACTATTTTAAAAAGCTAAATAATATCTCAACTTCTCATAACTTCCACTTCTTATATTTACTTACCTTCCTGAACCTCTGGACAGATCTCTCTTATCTTCCTCAGGTTTCCCGACAATCCTATCACATCTATCTCACTGCACTCAGTATATTTGAGGATCAATATTGCTGTTAGTACAGCTTTGACTGAGCTTTCGCTCGTCCTTATCACTGAGATCGCTCTATTTAGACTGATCACCGAGATCTTACTATAGGATAAGCACTTGAGCCCACCTATCATCGCGAGAGCTCTCTTAGTCCTATCTAAAATAGGATAACCATCCGGATGCTTTACGCATATGTACCTCCTCCTCTCCTTCAGATCAATCGGTACTTTGAACTTCAAACTCACCCCTCCCCTTCAGCTTGAGCTTCCTCTCCTCGCTCAACATGTACATTGGGAAATCCTTAACGAACCTCTTGGATTCCTCCCTCCTCAAATCGAAGAAGAACTCTGAGAAGGATATCATGAGCCTAGGTGGCACCAATTCCCTCTCCTCAGATGCGAAACTGCATAATATTGGATAGACGCCTATTCTCATTGCCATCTTGAGTTCTAAATAAACAGATCTTATTACTTGAGCTCTTTCGCACATCTTCCTGATTAAGTAACTTAAAGGGATGACTAAAGCCCCCTCATTCCTCTTCAATTGCTTTAAGCTGACGTAATCTATTCTAGGCCTCTCTGAATCATATGTCGCTATTACTCCATCGACTAAGCTACTGAAGGTGAGCTTCCTCGCATCCTCTAAAGAGGAGGGTTTAGCTAAAATCAGCTTTGACTCCATCCTGAGCTTCTGCCTAGACTTAGGGTCTATTCTATTTATTAGAGCCACTTTATATGTCTTAACGATGTCCGATTCTATCTTGAAATCCCCCAAGATCCCTAGCATCCCATACCCTAGGTATCTAGCCCTCTCTACCATCTTCAAACAATCATCGAAACTTCTAGGAGCTATGAGATCTGCGTACAAGACTCCTCGACCTTCCTTACTTCCTCTTTTATATCTAGAGATCCTTTAAATGAGAATTTTATCCTTATGTACCCTCCCGGACCCCCTTCATATATCTTAAATCTCCCTAGGGCTAGATCCTGTTTAGAGAGCCTTATGTAAAGGTGCCTCCCCTCGATATACTTATCTATACTGTCTAAAAGGGAGTAGAGCTCTAATTCATTTAGAGAGCACAATACCCTCCTCAATAATCCCTCAGCACTCTCTCCACTCAAATCACATATGAGGACCTTGAATGAGTAACCATAGTGGCTCGATATCCTCTCCTCCTTTATCTCACAATCACCGCATAAGGAGAGTATTAAGGATCTCACTCTCTCCTCCACTTCAGAGGGGTAGAGCATCGTCGATATCTCGGCTGAGAGTAACTTCAACCCGATTTCCTCTTCCTCTTGAACCTCTTCACGACCTCAGGTATTCCCCTAGACGATCTCAGGCCTCTTGCCTTCTTTCCAGCGCTCGTTAGCCCTCTGAATACCCTCCTCTTGTTCGCCGGGTTAAGGATCCAATTTATCCTCGGATCTGAGGAGACCACTGGGTGGTGAGGATCTACCATTATCACCTCGTACCAGTAGTACTTCCCGTCCTCAGCTACGTAATAAGAGTTCAGTACCTCCAAGTTGGGGAATTTTCTCGCAGCTCTCTCCTCAGCTATCCACCTTATGCTCTTCTTAGGGGTTAGTTTCAATATACCCAGGCCAGCGGGCTTCCTCCCACTCCTAGGCCTGGCCTTCCTCCTCCCGCCCTTCCTCACCCTCACTCTAACTATTATGAATCCCTGCTTAGCTCTGTAGCCCAGGGATCTAGCTCTATCAGGTCTAGTCGGCCTCTCCACTCTAACGACAGCCGGTTCCCTCCTCCAGCTTATTAGCCTCTCCCTCCAGAGCTTAATTAGCTCTGGATCCTCTTTTCTCCTCCTCCACACTAGCTTCTCCATGTACCTACCAGCGATGACCAAGTTTGGCACCCTCAGAGGCAATGCTTATCTCATTTTAAAGCTTGACATACATGATGGAGAGATGCTCATAGGAGTGGTCGGCAAGACTAACGTCGGTAAAACGACTTTCTTCTCAGCAGCGACTCTAGTAGATGCGGCTAGGGAGAACAGACCTTTCGTCACGATCGAGCCGAACGAGGGGATCGGTTACGTCAGAGTGAAGTCCGTCTGCACTGAGTTCGGGGTTAGGTGCCAGCCTAAGTATGGGTGGTGCAACGGAACCCATAGGTTCGTCCCAGTCAAGCTCTTGGATGTAGCTGGCCTAGTTAGGGGGGCTCATAAAGGGAGAGGTTTGGGGAATAAGTTCCTAGATGATTTGAGGAGGGCTAGTGTCAACATAATAGTAGTAGATGCCTCTGGCTCCACTGATGATGAGGGTAATCCAGTCCCTCCCTTCACTCATGACCCGGTCGAGGATGTGAAGATCGTTAAGGAGGAGTTCTCGAGGTGGATGGCATCGATAATAGAGAGGGCTAAGGGGAAGATCAGGGGGAAGCTGTTGAGCGGCGCTTCTTATGACGAAGCAATTTATGAAGTTTTAACTGGACTGGAGATAAGCAGAGATGTAGTTAAGGAAGCTCTCGAATCTATCCCTATCAGGAAGTCGCCTCTAGATCTCACTATTGATGAGTTACAGGAACTATCGAGTGAGATACTGAGGAGGGGGAAACCCTTCGTTATAGCTGCGAATAAGGTCGATATCTCAGGTGCTCACAGGAATTTAGAGAGATTGAGGAGTGTTTTTGAGGAACCAGTTATCCCCGTCTCTGCTGAAGCTGAGCTAATATTGAGAAAGGCTTCTAAGGCTGGTTTAATAAGGTATGAGCCAGGAGATAGTGATTTCGAGATAATAGATGAAGCTAAGCTATCCGAACCTCAGTTGAAGGCCCTAAATATGATAAGGGAGAGGGTACTCAATGAATTCGGAAGTACAGGCGTTCAAGATACTTTGGAGGTCTCTGTCTTCAATGTCTTAAGGATGAAGGTCGTCTTCCCCGTTGAGAATGAGAGCAAGCTCTCTGATAAGGATGGTAATATACTTCCAGATGCCATAATACTCCCTGAACATGCTACCGTACTAGATCTAGCTGAGAAGATACACAGCGAGATCGCGAGTAAGGCTCTATATGGGATAGATGTCAGGAATAAGATGAGGATATCCCTAGATCACGAATTGAAACACAGAGATATCATTAAAATAGTAACAGCTAGGTGAAGCACGACTTATTTCCCCAAATAAGCTCGTTTTCAACTTCGCATCCCTCAATAGATGTCCCTGATGCGTTTATAGAGCTAGATATTTTCGAGTTGAGTATTGAGGAGCCCTTGGAGATTATAGAAGATTCTATGAGAGAACTCCTCACGATAGATCCGCTCATTACGATAGAATTCCTTATAGTGGATCCTATCACTTCAGACCCGCGTTGCAAGTAAGCCTTAGCTACTGCTGAATCTATCAGCTTACCATCTAGACAACAGGGCCCATCTAACTCAGATCCCTCTACCTCAGCGTCCCTCCCTATTATAAGGGGCCCCTCTACTTTGAATCCATCCGGCACTCTCCTAAGCCCTGATATCATATCATTTAAGAGTAACTCCTGAGCGAGGAGGAAATCCTCCCTCCTCCCGGCATCTACCCATGGATCTACGCTAACGATACCCACTCTCTCCCCCCTCTCGACTGCTTCAGTTATCGCTGATGTGAGCTCTATCTCCCCCCTAGGAGAGGGGCTCAGGCCCCTCAATATATCGAATATAGATTGAGATAGAAGGAAAACTCCAGCGACCACTAAATTAGATGGTTCTTCTCCTCTCTTAGGCTTCTCAACTATCCTCTTGAGGAGCTTCCCCTCAGCTTCTATGACACCGAACTCCCAAGGCCTCTCCACAGGAGCTACCGCCACTAAGTGATCGTACTTATCTCTCTCAGATAAAAAGGCCTCAAGAAATCCAGGAGGAATGTAGATATCTGAGTATAGAAGTAGGAGGTCGTCCCTAACAAAATCCTCAAGCTTGAGGACTGCGTGACCCGTTCCCAGTGGCTCGCCTTGATCCACTAGATTAACTCCGTACTTCGATCGGTACTCAAGGAATAGTTCTTTCATATAGCAGACGACAACGTAGACTTCTGTTGGATTTAGGAGGGCTAAGTTATGTTCTAGGAGGGTCGAGCATGCGATTGGTAATAGGGGTTTGGGTATTGAGTCAGTAGCGGGCCTTAACCTATTGCCCTTACCCGCCGCTAGCAATGCTACTTTCAACTCTCTCCTCAGCCTCTCTTATCTCGGATGGTTTCAGTAGCACCATCTTCCTGAGTTCTACGTATTTAATAGGTGCTATCTTCGAGGAAATCCTCTGTATCTCGGAGGTGACTGGGAGGGGGTTACCGAATATGAAGGATCTCACGATCTCCTCCACTGTGTAATTCGGGATTATTTCCCTGATGTACTTGTCCACTCTCTCCCTTATCGCGTGCTTCTGACTGCTCCTTATCCTAGTGGATGTGATTATGAGAGTGAATATCCTGACATAATTACCGTCCTTCGTCACACCTTCTGATTGAATATCCACTCTAGAGCTCCTCCTTTGGACGATAGATCTCATGTAATCCTTATTCAACATCTCCTTCACGAATCTAGCGTAAGCCTTGTTCCCCTCCACCTTGAATATCTTGAACCAGAGTTTGTACTTCTCATGCATGAAGTCACCAGTTATATCCCTGACTACTACCTCTACGTTCCTACCGATCAAGCTCTCCGGATCATTAGCTGGAGTCTCCCCTATCCACTGACCTGGAAATATATCGAAGGCATACGTATTATACCAGGTCTTAGTTTTGACTTTCCCGTGAGCCTTCCTACTCGACATTCCGACCCCTACCATCGGGTGATGTGTTGTTATTATAATCTTTTTTGACAGTTCAAGCGTGTGGGCGCATTGATAGAATTCGAGGGGGTGTCCTTCAGGTACGAGGGAAGCGAGTCCTACGCTATCAGGGACGTAAACTTAGAGATAAGAAGGGGCGATTTCCTCCTAATAGCTGGAATGAGCGGCTCCGGGAAGTCTACGCTCTTGAGGATGATGAACGGACTGATACCCCACTTTTACAGAGGGGAGATGGTTGGTAGAGTGTTAGTAGATGGTTTAGATACTAGAGAAGCTAGTGTAGCTCAGTTAGCTAGGAAAGTGGGCTTAGTCTTTCAGAATCCTGATAATCAGATAGTGACCCTGAGGGTAGATAGGGAAGTAGCTTTCGGACTCGAGAATCTAGGGGTGAGCAGAGAGGAGATGATCTCTAGGGTGAATTACGCGTTATCTAAACTCAAGATAGAGCATTTAGGGAGGAGGCCCACTTACGAGCTGAGCGGTGGTGAGAAGCAACTAGTTGCAATAGCATCAGTAATAGCGATGAAACCGGAAATATTAGTACTAGATGAACCTACTAGTGAATTAGATCCGTTTAGCGCAGCTAGAATCGTTAAGATACTGAGAGAACTCAATAGAGAGGGTATCACGGTAATCGTAGCTGAACACAGGCTGGATCTCTTCGCTCCACCATCCAATAGGCTCCTAGTGGTCCATGAAGGGAGGATAAAATTCGATGGAGATCCTAGAGAGGTACTCTATGACGACCCCTATCCCCTAGGGGTTAAGTCACCTGGCGTCGTTAAATTCGCGAAGACTCATGGGGTTAGAGGCAAGCCGCTCACAGTAGGGGAGCTCTTGAGAGCTATAGTGGGGTGATCTCTTGATAGAATTCCGGAATGCTGGTTTCAAATATGAGGGAAGTCGGGGATTCGCTATCAGAGGTATCTCATTGGAGTTCAGAGTTGGGAAGATATACGGGATCATAGGACCCAACGGCTCCGGGAAGTCTACGCTCTTGAGGATGATGAACGGACTGATACCCCACTTTTACAGAGGGGAGATGGTTGGTAGAGTGTTAGTAGATGGTTTAGATACTAGAGAAGCTAGTGTAGCTCAGTTAGCTAGGAAAGTGGGCTTAGTCTTTCAGAATCCTGAGCATATGTTCTTCTCAGAATCGATTGAAGAGGAGGTCTCATTCGGACCTAGATCAGTTGGTATGGAAGAGAATGAGATCGGGGATTCCGTTAGATGGAGTCTCGAGGAAGTAGGTCTCTGGGAGCTCAGGAGGAGAGGTCCCTGGTCCCTCAGTGGAGGGGAGATGAAGAGGCTCTCGATAGCTTGCGTCCTCTCCATGAGACCGACTTTCTTAGCATTAGATGAGCCGACCATCGGACAGGATGCTATCTCTAAGGACTCTCTGATAAGTTTATTGAGGAATCTGAGAGGTGAGGGGAAGGGGATCATCGTCGTGACTCACGATATAGAATGGTTAGAGGAGCTAGATCCCGATGAAGTCATAGTGCTGAGTAAGGGATCTATCTATAAGAGAGGACCACCCGAAGATATTTTCTCAGATATAAGGGGATTGGTTATGAGCCAATTAATGCCTCCAGTCTCTTATATCATTGAAGACCTTCTAAGGAGGTGCCTCAATGTTCGATCCGTTAGGGATGCTTGAGATATTCAGGACAGGCTATGCTGAGAGCGTATACGCTAGGCTGAATCCCTTAGTTAAGTTCATCCTCTTCGCAGTCTTCATAATCCTCCCGTTATTGTCCACAAACCTTCTCCTCCAGCTCTTCTCCATGCTGGCGCAGATCCCCCTGATAATGATGTCTAGATCGGGGAGGAGGGTCGTCAGATCATTGAGAGCTTCAATGTTCTTCATTTTGATAATAATTCTCTTGAACTATATTGCTACAAATAGTATAATTTTTAGCTTATCTATGGTGGTCAGATTGCTTGTGATGATAATAGCTTCGGCTATATTCATGAATGGGTCGAACCCCTCGGAAATAGGAGATGTATTATCTAAACTGAGAGTCCCCACGTCGATTACTTTCTCTTTCATAGTGGCCTTGAGGTTCATCCCTGTGTTAGCGGATGATTTCATGAATATAGTCGCTTCTCAAGCTAGTAGGGGGCATGAAGTAGAGAGGAGCGGTTTCATAAGGAGAGCTAAGAGTCTACTCCCTCTATTGATACCTCTGATAGTCATAGCTATCAGGAGGGCCCAGCAATTAGCTGAAGCGTTGGAGAGTAGGTGCTTCGGATCGGGGAAGAGGACGAGTTATATTAGTTATGGAGTGAGTTTCTCAGATTTCCTCGCTCTCATATATGCTATCATCGTGATAATCGTAGGCGTGTCCTTAGCGACACTCCCCCCAAGTTTTCCACTCCTTCCCTTCCGGTGATATAGAGTTGAAAGTGTGTTCTTTCAACTCCGATGCTCATCTTATGGAGGTGATGGAGTTGAAATAGAGGGGTCTCTCCCCGACCTCGGAGATGATGGAGCTGAAATATATCACATATCCCTTATCATATGTTTTTCTGATCGATAGATATTATATAATACTTTCATAATACTTTCATTTAAAAAGGCATTAAGTTTAAAGGTAGAGTGGACGCTTATCACATTCAGGTCTGGGCGGAGGGGAAGTCGTGGATGCCGATAAATAGTAGTATATTTTATGACACATCCTATTTAGGCTATTCAATAATTAAAGATAAGAGGGTCTTGAGGGACTCATTTATACCTGATACTCTACCGGGAAGAGAGGAACAGATATTCCAATTCACTAGGGCATTGTCAGACTTATTGAGCGATCAACCTCCGAGCGACGTGGCTTTCATAGGTAAGCCGGGAACTGGGAAGACAGCAGTAGCTAAGAACGTGACAGGGAAGTTCAAGCAGGAATACCCTAACATAAGGGCTAAGTTCATATACATAAACTGCAGTCAAGCGACGACTTCCTATAGAGTGATGTATCAATTGAATAGAGCCCTGGGCGTCCTAGTACCACCTTCAGGCTATCCTTTCGACGTCCTCTGGGATAAGTTCATCGAAGCCTATTCATCTTCGAACTCCAGGCTTGTAGTCATATTAGATGAAGTAGACCTACTCGTCAGGAGGGACGGTGGGAGGATACTTTACTCACTCTCTAGGTTGAATTATGAGTTAGGGAGGAACCTCAGCATAAGTATGGTCGTCATAAGTAACACTTTGGACTTCTTGGATAGGTTGGATCCGAGAGAGAGGAGTAGCTTCGAGCCCCTGAGGATACACTTCCCTCCGTACACTCAACCTCAACTATACAATATACTCAGACAGAGAGCTGACTTGGGTCTGAAGCTCGGGACATGGGATGATGAAGCACTTCATTTAATCGCAGCTAGAGTTGCTCAAGAGTCTGGGGATGCTAGGAGGGCTATAGATGTCTTGAGGATAGCTGCTGAGATCGCGGAAGATGAGAGAGCTGAGAAACTCGCAGTTAGGCATGTGGAGAAAGCCCTCAACTCAGTCAATGAGGAGGAGATATCTGTTACCGTTAGGACTCTACCCCTTCACCACAGGTTGATCTTAGCGGCGATAGCTGAGATATTGGAGAGGCCTCAAGTGAGGCCAGGGACTGGGGTCATCTATTCCTTATACACTAAGAAAGCTCAGAGTTATGGAGTGAAACCATTGACAATGAGGAGAGTGAGCGGTATCTTGAGGGAGCTCGAATCCCTTGGCTTAGTGGAGATAAAGATGGATTACGGAGGGGCTAGGGGTAATACTAAGGTCGTGGAGAGGATGGCGTTGCCTCCAACTCAAATGAAGTCCCTCCTCTTCCAAATGGGGGTAAGGACATAAAATATCCATTTTTATTCGAAATCCATAATTTCAACTTCTAAATTCTCCATATTTAGTATGGGGACCTTACCCACAGTGACCTCTATCCCCAAGCTCCTTATGTACGGGGTCTCGTTCTCGAATGTGCCTGAGTTAATGAGCTTAACTCCCTTGTAATCCCCCACACCGTAAACGTGGACATGACCAGTGTGAAATATGTTAGGAGGATTCTCTATCAGTAACCAGTCTCTCTCCTCGGGCGATATGGGGTGCTCTCCGTATATAGGCACTAAGTTCCTCAACTTCAAGATCCATGACATCGCTTCTACTACAGTCTGCGGCTTCACAGGTTGTAAGCCCGGTATATGCTTCATCACAGCATTTAAGCTCCTTCCATGATAGAGAAGAAGGATCAAACTCCCTATCTTTACTATAGATGGATTCGGTAACGCTACTACGTTCTGATTAGCGTCCAGTAGTATATCTAAGTAATCTCTATGGAGTTCGGGTTGGGGCTCGGCTTGTCTAACTGGCTCATGATTCCCGGGGATGTATATTATCTTGATCCGACTAGGTATCTTGGAGAGGAACTTACTAGCATATTCAAACTGTTTGTAAACGTCGGTTATCCTGAGCTCTTCCTCTTGATTAGGGTAAACGCCTATACCGTCCACTAAATCCCCGCATATGATGAGGTACCTCACTTCCCTTGCCCCCTCACTCCTCAACCATCTCACGAACCTCTCGAAGGCCCCCTCATTGAAGTACCTGCTTCCTATATGCACATCACTTATCATAACGACCTTCCCGCTGTGCCTCCCTTCAGGCACTTCATCATTCCTCACATCTGGGAGGAATATGCTCTCTCCATATATCTTCCCATTGACGTAAGTCCCCCTGACGCCTACTACGCTGTCCACCGGGGTCCTCTCCGCGAGCTCCCAAGCTCTACTATCCCTCTTGAATATAACGTTCACTATACCGCTTTCATCTTCAAGAATAATCTTTATTGACCCGTCTTTTGTTGATATTTTTTCCATTATCATACCTATTATGAAGAGATTGTCCCCATTTCTACTCGTCTTATTCTTCAGCTCGGCTATGGGTATGGGTTCGAGATCCACCCATCTCGATACTAGTGGCCTCAATTTATCGAACCTCGCTCTAACGAATCTGATGAACTCCTCTACATTTCCTAAGATACCTAAGTTGTCTGGTTTCAAGACCACATCGAATTCGGAGCTCTCAACTCTATATCTACCTTCGTCAGCCTGTATCAGGGGGAGTATGTCTTCATAATCTATAACGGGCTTACGCGGCACTAACTCTATTATCTTCTCGACATCCCCCCTTTGCATCAAATAGTTCAATGCCTCAGGCGTTAAGTTTAGGCCCTTCCTCAGGAACTTTCTGAGTAGCTCAACTTGGCTCATCACGAGATCGGGGAGATCCAAGTTAAAATCATTAGAGGGGTATATGTAACTCCATTTCGTGAGGTATAGTATAGAATTAAAATCCCTTTCTGAGTTTTTCTAAAAATCTTTTGGAAATTATTGTAAGATTGTTTCAATGATATTGAAATCTCATCTACGTCATATCGCCGCAAGTACACCAAGCTTCGTTCAATAAGTCGAGGACTTCCCCGAACCCTTGGAAGTACTTGGCTGAGATAGATACGACTCTTATCGGGGATCTGAAGGATGAAATAGCGTTCAAGAGGTCTTGTAGAGCATCTATATAGACACCATCCCTCCCCTCCAGTACGCTCATCTCCCCCCTGAGGACAGCCTCCCACACATCGCTGAAATCCCTTCCTCCCCATAGATCGGATTTATTGAGCACGGGAATTACCTTGACCCCTAGCTTGAGCTCTAGTATCTTCGCGAGGAAGGCGGAGGATAATAAGTCCTCTAAATCCCTCTTCGGATCGTAATCCCCTAAGTAGATCGAGAGGAGCCTCATGTCCCTAGATAACCTCTCACATAAAGCTCTACCGGTAGGCCTGAATGCGAATATCTCCATCTGGCCCGGTGTATCTATTATCAGGGTGTCGCAATCCAGCGATGTAAGGGATTCAACTATATCATCAGACCGGTCGACTATTAGGTCTGCAGCTCTCACTATAGCACCATTCGGCCCTAAGTTCTCCCTCCTCATCAGATCCTCCACGCTTATTATGTCTCTTATATCGTAAGAGGGCTCATAAGGTAGTGAGGATGCCCCGGGATCTAAGTTGACGGGGCAGCTCTTAATCAGGAAGTTCTCACTCAACCAACTCGAGAAGTTGGCCGTGAACGTAGTCTTGCCCGAGCCGGCTGTACCTAACACGATCACTCCTTTCATCTCATCACCAAAAATTTTTAGGCTGTGACGAAATTAAAGAGTGGTGCCGGGGTACCCTAGCCAGAGGGCCAGCTACCGGCTAAGAAAGGGGCCGGACTCGAGATCCGGTGGCCTCCGGGCCTCGTGGGTTCAAATCCCACCCCCGGCGCTACTCAGATATCTTATGGAGCCTAACTAGATCCGATTTGAAGGGACTCAACTCCTCAGGTATCTCCGCTTTTATAGGTTCCCTCATGCTGAGGTTTTTCTCCTTCCTCATCCTCCAGATGCTGCTGTTGAACTCCATTAACGCTTCACCCAACTTGAGGTAATCCGTGTAGTACTCATCCCTCGGCTCCGGGAGTCTCTCTAAGTGGACTGAGCCTCCATAAATTTGCCTCCATATGTAATCAGTTATATGGGGTATTATCGGTGCTGAGAGTTTGAGGATCGTCCTCAAGACTTGATGGAGGGTCCATCTAGCTGATCTCACCTCTTCCTCATTCCCAATACCGTAAGCCCTCTCCTTGACTAACTCGATGTAGTGAGGGGCGAAGACGTCCCAAACGAAGCTCCTGACTTCATTAGCTGGATCGAAGAAATCGAAGTTCTTGTAACCATTTAAAGACCTCTCTATAGCTCTATTCAACCTACCCAATATCCATAGATCAGTTGGTTGCAAATAAACCCTATCCTCAGGCTCCTCGAACTGAGATATGAACCTAGCGACATTCCAGAGCTTCTGGAGGAACTTATATGCGCCTTCTATCTTCCTCTCAGATATCCTCAAGTCCGACCCATGGTGAGCCTCAGCAGCGCCGAAGAACCTGATAGCATCAGCACCATATCTCTCGAACAGGGGCCATGGATAGATCACATTCCCCAGACTCTTGTGCATCGCTCTCCCCTGAGCATCTAAACCCATGCCAGAGAGCCAGACGTGCTTGAAGGCCTGTCTCCCCAATATTTGATGGACCCTGAGGAATGTGTAGTGGAGCCATGTCCTCACTATATCCTTGCCCTGAGGTCTCAGATCGCTAGGTCCGAGCTTCTTGAACATCTCATCATTCCAGAGGTATCCGTTGTAAACTAGAGGAGATATAGAGGAATCGAACCACGTATCGAATACCCTTGTCTCTCCCTCGAAACCTTCTGAGGAACCGCAGTGCGGGCACTTATCGAAAGGAGGATCCTCCTTCCATGGTCTGTAATACTTACCGGGTTTAGGTAACACTGGCTTACCGCAATGCTTACAGTACCAAACCGGTATCTCTGTAGCGTAATACCTCCTCCTCGATATTGGCCAATCGGAGTTTATAGATCTCAACCAATCTCTCCAGTAGTTAGCGGACCATTCTGGATAGAACCTGACAGTATTGAGGTAATTCTCGAGCTCTCTAATGAAATCTACCTGCTTGAGGTAGTATTCCCTCATTGGGATTATCTCCAGCGGGGTCTTGCACCTCCAACAAACTGGCGTCCTATGGATTATATCCTCGACTCTCTCTAGGAGTCCCTCCCTCTCTAGATCCTCCAAGATCCTCTGCCTAGCTTCGCTTATCGCCAGCCCCTTGTACCTTCCAGCTGCTTCATTCATGGAGCCATCCTCATCCACCACTATCTTGGGATCGAGCCCCAGCTCTCTGAAGAGCTGCACGTCCATCTTATCGCCATATGAACATACCATCACTAGACCAGTCCCGAACTCAGGGTCGGCGTAGGGGTGCTCGAGTACGGGGACTGTATCTCCGAGGGGTGTGACCACTCTCTTACCCCTGAGCCAATGGTACCTCGAGTCACCGGGGTTGTATATCACAGCTCTGCACGCTGGAAGTAGCTCGGGCCTAGTCGTAGCTACAGTGACTTTCTCATCACTCCCCTCAACTCCGAACCTCAAATAGACCAATTTAGTAGGTATTTCGCTATACTCAACTTCAGCATCAGCTAAAGTCGTCCTGCACCTCGGACAGTAAATGTTAGGTCTGTAATCTTCATAAACGATCCCCTTATTCCATGCATCTATGAAAGTAGCTTGAGTCACCATCCTCCATAACTCGCTATCCGTCTGGAAGTACTGCTCTGTCGTGAAGCTGATACCCAGCCTCTTAGTTATCGAGACTATATCCTGTTCAGCCTCATCTAAGAACTCTCTGCAGAGCTTTATGAACTCCTCCCTCGGGTATTCGAACATCCTTATCTTATAACGCTTCTCCGTCTCTACTTCAACCGGGAGCCCGTTCCTGTCTATCCCCAGGGGGAAGTAGACCTCGTAGCCCATCATCCTCATGGTCCTAGCTATCATATCTATCTGAGAGTAGTGGATCGCTGCAGCTATGTGCCATTTCCCGCTAGCATAAGGAGGAGGAGTATCTATTGAGAAAATGGGCTTTTCTGAATTCGGATCAAACTTATAAATTCTCTCCTCATTCCAGATCCTCTGTATCTCGAGCTCCATCTCAGGGGACCAGTGCTTCTCCTTGAGCTTAGGCTCGATCACTGTTTCCCCTCCAGCCCCGCAGACCTACCGACCCAATAAAAACCTTCAGTGTTCCCCCTTGGAGTAGCGGCAATCCGCCAGTAGCCTAGATACTATGTCCACTATCCTCAGCTGCTCCGGGATCTTGGATTCCACTATGTACTTCAGTATCATCCTCTCAGCATCACCCTCAGTTAACCCGATTGTCGAGTAGAAGCACACTCCCTTAGGAGTCCTCAGTGGGTTATAAGGAGGATTCCTCCTCACTATCTCGAGTTTCTCCATCATACCAGCTGAGATAATCGCCCTCTCTATCTCATTCGTCGGTACTTTAGACGTGACAGCTATGAGAGGTATACCCGTCTCTTCGTAGAATCTGTTCACATCCACTACGTTCAAACCAGCGAAAGTAGTACCGTGGCTCATGACAACTCTGACTTCCTCCCTAAGCTTGGGGCTCCTCACCATCCTTATCAGAGCTTCTGTTGAATCTTCTCCATCTACAGATACCCTCTCCTTCATAGATAATTCCATTATGAGATCTCTGAACAAGAGCCCAATTAAGAAAGTATCAGAGTCCCTTCCCCTCTCGAATGGGGAATCATCGACCGCTAATATCCTGACCTTCCCCTTGACGCTCAAGCTACATCAAGTGGACTAGTGACCCCTTTATATTTTTCCATACCCCCAAACCGGGATGGGCCTAGAGGAGCGTATAAGGAGAGAATCTGCTGAGAGGGCCCTCCTAGCTGTACTGCTCGACCCAGCTAAATTGGATGATGATGGAGCTAGGAAGTTAGCTAGAGCATCCTCCGAAGGGGGGGCTGATCTCATATTCGTCGGAGGATCTATAGGGGCTGGTTTCAGGTTAAATGAGATAATATTGAGCATAAAGAGGGAATCCAATATACCGATAATCCTCTTCCCGGGGAACGTCGATGGAGTATCTCCTTACGCTGACGCGATACTCTTCATGTCCCTGCTCAACTCAACTAATCCTTACTGGATAATACAAGCGCAAGCCCTAGCTGCGATCCCGATAAAGAGGATGGGTCTCGAAGCCATACCAACGGCTTACCTCATAGTGGAGCCTGGGCAGAGGAGCGCTGCCGGTTGGGTGGGCTCAGTCAACCCCATACCTAGGGACAAACCCGAGATAGCTTTAGCTTATGCCACAGCAGCAGAGATGCTCGGTATGAGGTGGATCTATCTAGAGGCTGGGAGCGGTGCTGAGGCACCAGTCCCATCTGAGATGGTGAAATTAGTTAGGGAGAGGACGAATCTCGGTATAATAGTTGGTGGAGGTCTCAGATCCCCTGATTTAGTGAGGGAGAGAGCTGAAGCAGGGGCTAATGTGATAGTAGTGGGGACGCACATCGAAGAGGGGAGGGATGCTGCAGCTAGGGTCAGGGAGATGAAGGAAGCCCTGAAGAGATCTCGTTAGAGGGAGTCTCTAAAATAGACCTCCCGTCATCCTTGAATCTCATAAATGACGTTAATAGTCCTTAGATCGTATTAGAGATCTCTCCTCACTAGACCTCGGGTAAGTTGAGTTGAGAGACGCTTCTCAGAGTACGCGAGGGACCGGGCGTAAAGCTTAATATTTGGTACTTCAGCAGACTATGAAGCCCCGTGGTGTAGCGGCCAAGCACGCCGGGCTCTGGACCCGGAGACCCCGGTTCGAATCCGGGCGGGGCTATTTCAGTTTCATTCATCTTATCTCAAAAGTCCTTCGAACTAATAAACGAATTATCTCCTCACGCCCCCTAGCTCTCCTGAACTCATCGAGCCTCACTGAAGCGAGTGAAAGCCCTCATGTCGAGCCCAACTGTCGCTCATGATCCAGCCCACCGCCCGCTGAACGGAGCGGAAGATCTCCAATGCTTAGTGACAAAATTAGAATAGAGGACCGGGCGATTGCTCAACATATCTTCGAGATAGCGGGCCCGGGGGGCTTCGAACCCCCGACCCCCCGGTTAAGAGCCGGGTGCTCTACCATTCTGAGCTACGGGCCCCTCTTCATTGGATGGTGATGTAATAAAAAACCTTACGCTCGCTTAGCGAGTTCTACAGCGTACTTCACTGCCTCCTCAGCAGACTCCGTAGCCTTTATCCCTATCTCCTCGAGTATCCTCTTCCCCTCATCCGCTTGATTCCCACTCATCCTGACCACTACCGGGATCTTGAGCAATCCCTTCTCCTTGATAGATTTAACTCCGAGCGCGACGTCTAATGCGCTCGTGATACCGCATAAAGTGTTTATCAAGACGACGCTGACCCTCGGGTTCGAGAGTATTATCTCTAAAGCGTTAGCTACTCTCTCCGCTGAGGCCCCTCCTCCGACATCGCAGAAGTTAGCTGGCTTACCACCGAAAGTGTGGACCATATCCATAGTAGCCATAGCTAAACCAGCCCCATTCGCCATAGTCCCTATATTACCGTCCAACTCTACGTAAGCTATATCTCTCTTCCTCGCTTCATTCTCCCTAGGGTTCTCCGATGAGTAATACCTCTTCTCGAATTCCATGTGCCTGAAGAGAGCGTTATCGTCTACCTCTATCCTAGCATCCAGTGCTACGAGCCTCCCATCCTTGGTCAGTGCTAGGGGGTTTATCTCGAGCATCATCGCATCATATTCGACCGCTATATCCCATAATGAACTTATTATCCTCTGTATCTCGTTAACTTTATCCGGGACGTTCTTGGCTGCGTTTTTAGCTAGAGCCCTAGCTATATGGGACCTCATCCCTATGAGCGGATGGACGGTCCTCTTCTCTATTGACTCGGGGTGGCTTGCAGCTATCTCCTCAACATCCATCCCTCCGTAAGGGGTGGATATGAAGGTCATGCCCCTCGAGTTCCTGTCAATTATCCCTCCGATATATATCTCGGTGACTGTATCAATAGGTTCCTCGACAAGCAAGGAGCTCACTTCATATCCATAGAAAGTCCTTGAAAATAGCTCTTTAGCTACTTCTCTCGCTTCATTTGGGGAATTGACTAACTTTATTCCGCCAGCTCTCCCTCTCTGTCCATGGGGTATCTGTATCTTCAGGACCCCCCTTCCTCCAAGTTTCTCAACAGCTGAAGCAGCTTCCTCAGGATCTCTCGCTAGAATTCCCTTCGGAATCGGTATACCCTTAGAGGCCAGGGCCTCCTTTGACTCATACTCCAGAAGCCTCATGATGCATCTGATACTTAATCATCGATATTTTTAATATTTGACCTCCCAGTCCGGGAGGTGGAGGCATGGCGATACTAGTCAGGGAAGGGATGAGAGTACTAGTTCAGGGGATAACTGGAAGGCAGGGGACTATACATACGAAGCTGATGCTCGAATATGGGACGAAGATAGTTGCGGGCGTTACCCCTGGGAAGTCTGGAGCTAAAGTACATGGTGTGCCAGTTTTCGATTCTGTTGAGGAGGCTGTGAGGGAGAAGGGACCTATAGATGCATCTATAGTCTTCGTCCCAGCCCCTTATGCGATGGATGCTGTTATAGAGGCAGTGGATAACGCTATTCCACTGGTCGTAGTCATAACTGAGGGGATACCCGTCCACGATACCGCTAAATTCGTCAGCTATGCGAGGAGCATGGGTACAACGATAATAGGTCCCAACTGCCCGGGCATAATAGCTCCGGGTAAGGTGAAGATAGGGATAATGCCAGCTGACTCCTTCGCGCCCGGACCAGTCGGTATAGTATCGAGGAGCGGGACCCTGACTTACGAGATCTCCTTATCCCTGAAGAATGCTGGATATGGGTCAAGCACGACTATAGGAATAGGAGGAGATCCCATAACTGGTTTGAACTTCATAGAGGTCTTAGAGTTATTCAAGGAGGATCCAGAGACTAAAGCAGTCGTGATAGTCGGGGAGATAGGGGGAGATGCTGAGGAGAGGGCAGCCAAGTACATAGCTCAGGGCTATCCCAAGCCTGTAGTGGCTTACGTGGCTGGGAGGACAGCTCCCCCTGGGAAGAGGATGGGCCACGCGGGGGCGATAATAACAGCTGGCCAGGGGACAGTCGAAAGCAAGGAAAGAGCTTTCTCAGAGGCGGGGGTTCCTGTAGCTAGGACTCCCTTCGAAGTTGCTCCCCTCCTAGCTGAAAGATTGAGGCATTAAAGTCCTCATCTAAGATTTGCAGGGAGGTATGTCCTCCAAGTAAACCACATCAGCTCGCTCGAGGAGGTAGCTGATATCAGCATTTAGATAAGGATCTACTTTAGCTATGAAAGCGCCGGATGGCGGATACATCTGAACTAAGCCTATAACGTAGAGCTTATCACCATCTAAGAGGACATCATATACCTGTGAATTTCCCTGTGGCGTACCATTCCTTTGGACGAATATCTCCTGCGCCTTAGCGTGGTAAATAGATTCGTTCAAATAAATTGCATATATCGATTCATTTATTAAGCCCACGTATCCAGTGAATAAATTGGGATCCCAGCCGAATATATAAGCTCTACCATTGAGCACCTTCGCCTTAGCTGCGCATCCCTCCCCGAACGGGGGCTTCCATCGAGCCTCCCCCAAGATGTTACCATCCTTATCTACGTATATGTAGCGGCAGGAGGAACTTGAAACTGCCAGGAGGAGCCCGTTCTTATGGCTGAATATATGAGCAACACCACTTAGTTCTTCGCTGGTCTCGATTTCCTTCTTGAGCTCCAAGTTGCCTTCCTCATCGAACCTCAGGAGCATCAGTTTGTAGGGTCCCGTGACCTCCCCCGAGATATAGGTTACGTATATCTTTCCATCCAATACGGAGACTCGCCTTCCCGCTATAGCTTCATTAGCATCCAAGACCCTGAATGATCTAATCAGATTACCGTTTCCATCGAATATATCGAGATAATAGTAATCCCCTTTAAGCTCTATTGCATAAATTTTATTATTTGCTACTCTGAAATCCGTGAAGTTCCCATCAACAGACCATATCAAGTTGAGCTCCGAATCGAACATGGCAATACCTGTGACCTGCTCTCGGGACTCCGCCGCTACAAATCTATCCTCATCGTACTTCTCAGCTCTCCATAACTCATGCTTGAGTTTCGCATGGCATATCGGCCTCAGATCCTCGGAGAGAATTACTGCAACTCCCTCATAATAACCGCCTAACGCATATATCTTATCCTTAATCTTCAGGATAGCATCGCTGGGTACATCGAGCCTCTTCTTCGGATCCTTTCGATCTATGAAGATAGCATCCCTCCCGGTTGTGGATAACGTCGTTGAATTGTCATGCTCTATAAGACTGCTGGTATTAGGGCTAGTGTTATGAACCTGTGTATTAGAATGGCCAATCTGAGTTATTTCCATCGAGATTACTGCGGATATGATAACTATGAGGATTACAGTAACCAGGAATGCCTTCTTATTCATCATCCAATAATACAGTAAATCATAAATATAAATTTCTCGTCATTCGTCGTATATATATAGCTATCGCATGAAAACCTCTATATTATTTTTCCTTCTCTATTCGGATTATGAGAGACCTTCTATTAGTTTCCCTACTCATATTGCTTTTATTACCCATCCTGCATGGAGCGGCTCAGCCGGATAATACGACTCGAGAACTGGACCCTGAGCTGATGGAGTTGAAGAAAAGGATAGATGAGAAGATAGACATGACTGAATTGAAGAAATTTTGGGAAGAAATGAAGAATGTACCCGGACCGAGTTTAACGCCAGAGCCCAACGTATACGTCCCAGGAAGGGGTTACGTCACTGATGAGCAGGGGAGGTTCATCTCGCCTTTAGGAACCACTGAGACAGATCGTTACTATGATATATATGGTAATAGCTTTTACGTTTATGTGAATGATAAGCTCACATTCGGTAGTGTGGCATACAGTCAATTCAAAGGAACTTATTTCTCAATCTTCGATACAAATGGAAGATGTATGAATTGCAATGATAAACAGACATATTCAGATTACAAGAATTATGAATGGATAAGGCAGCAAGTTGCTGAAAAGAATTATCCAAAATACTTCAAAGTGCATGTGAAATACTTCATACAGGCCAAGCTAAAGGATTATGTGTATAAGAATGGGAATATGAATAATAAAGTGTATCTGGTAGTTAGATACGGGTCAGGATATATTACTCAATTCGAGGCAGAGCTATGGAGTGAGGAAAACTATTGTAAGGGGGTTAACATGAGCATGAAGTGTTACCATGTAGGCTGGGGTAATAATCGCTGTGGCTATCCCGATGATACGGATGGAGGTGCTTCCCGCATAAGGGGGAAGACTATATCCGTATCAGTAGGGTTCTCTTACTACAGGCCCTATCCTACACTATCGAGCAGGAGCTTCGGCCGTCCTTATATCATAACTCTATACTCCCGCTTCTACCACCAATTCGCCCTATTGGGGGTAAAGGGATGAGATCTCTTGAAATGTATAACCCCCATCACTTTATTTTCATTATGGAAGCCCCTATTGTTTAATATCTCATAAAAGCTCTGATATCCTAGGAAATTTTTAACTCACTTATCCCTTATAAACTATAATAATTTTAAAGTTAATGGACTAATGAATTCATCTTTTTAGCAAAAACGGTTGAGAGATCACTCAGTCCCTCCAGATCCCTCTTTCAGCAAGTACCCCTTCCCCTCCGCCGTTATCCTGTAGAAAGTATAGCCCCCATGGGAGAATTTCTCAAGGAGCCCCTCATTGACCATCTCATCGAGGAGCTTCTTGAGGACTGATATCGAAACCTCCATTCTATTGACTATCTCCCTTAAATGTAGCACCCCTTCTTTCTCAAGTTCCCTCAGGACCCTCTCCCTCAATCCCGATTCCATATTTGTCACCGGCATGATAAAGCTTTATTTACCTTTAATGTTTCCTAGGGGAAGGGATCGAGAATGCCCATAGAGGACCCATTCAAGAGGAGCGTCGCAGCCAAGGCCCTCCTCAATTTCAAGATATGCAGGAAGTGCGGTGCTAGAAATCCGATAACAGCGACTAAATGTAGGAGGTGCAGGAGCACGAACCTCAGGTTGAAGAAAGCGAAGCTAGTGAGAAAGTGATTTATTAAAGGGAGGGTGTATATGAGCGGGCCCGTAGCTCAGCAAGGATCAGAGCGTCGGCCTGCGGAGCCGAAGGTCGCGGGTTCGAGTCCCGCCGGGCCCGCTTTACTCCTGATTTTTTTAATTCTGCCTTTAGCTCATGTTGGAGCTCAGCAGAACTTCGATGCAGTCGTCGTCAGGGGAGATATATACACGGATTGGATAATAGCGATGTCATACGGCATGTCCCACGGCTCCTGGATAATCCAACTCACTCCCACAAATGAGAATGAAGTATTGAAGCTAATAACGGGATTAGCGGGCTTCAAGAGGAACATATCGATCTTGATAGTGGGAGCACCTAATGCAGTACCGATAGAGTTCGAGGAGAAGCTCCAGAACCTAGGAATAGTGGTCAAGAGGGTGGGCGGAGCCACGAGGCTGGATACATCCCTTTACCTCGCGATAAATTACTGGAGGGATTGCAAATCGCTGGTCCTCGTCGATGGGTTCAACTCATCCTATTACTTAGCCGCTCTGAGCGTAGCGGTTGAGAGGAAAGCCCCTATAATATACACGAAGGAAGGTAAGCCTCCGGATGGTTTTAGGGAATCCTTGGAGAATCATCTGAAGGACTTAAAATCGATAGTAGTTGTAGGAGGGAGCTTGGATCCCGATGAAGCTGATTTCCTGAGGTCCAAGGGGTACTCAGTGAGCTACATCTCAGGGATGAACGTGACCCTGAGGTATCCGGAAGATAATAAGCTCATATCTTGGGAGATAGCTGCCCCTATGCTCGCTTTAGTGGGCTTCCCCTTGGGGTCCCTCCTGACTTACATCCTGATGAGGAGGGGAAAGAGGGGAGAGGGTGGCCTGATGGATTTCCTCACTCTAGATGAGAGGAAGCTCGTCGAGGTAGTTAAGGAGAAGGGGGAAGTATTTCAAGAGGAATTACCTGGATTGACAGGATTTTCCAAGCCTAAGATAAGCAGGATGATAGCCGAACTCTCCGATAGGAGGATATTGAGCAAGGAGAAGTATGGGAAGACCTATATAATAAGGCTCAGTGAGAGGGCCAGGAACCTTTAAATTACTCGAGCTATGGGGATTGGAGGTGGTAATTTGTCCGAAGAGAGGTTGGTGTTCAAGCTCCTACCAGTGGATCGCGAGGTGTTCTGTACATCCTGCGGTAGGAAGGTGACTTATGAGAGAGGGATAGTCGCTTTTAAATGTCCTAACTGCGGGGAAGCGATAATAGTAAGGTGTAGTATCTGTAGGAAGCAAGTTAATGAGTATTCATGCCCTAATTGTGGGTTCACAGGTCCCTGAGGTGATCTTGATGGCTAGGATACTCGCTATATACAGGGTCTTGCTCGATGGGAGTATCAGCAGTGAGGAAGTTGTTAGGAGTATAAGGGAGGAGCTCGAGAAGAAAGGTTTCAAGCTAGAAGGTTACGATGAGAACCCAATAGGATTCGGTATAGTTGCTTTGAACTTAAAGATAACTGCGCCGGAGGAGGATGGCGTTACAGACGCTATATCTAATGTACTCGAGGGGTTGGAGGGAGTTAGTAGTGTGGAGCTCGATATAGTGAGCAGGGTGAGCTGATGGCAAAGAACTTCCCATTGATCTACATCATATATGAGATAGTGAAGGAGAGAGGTTCTATAGACGATCTAGAGCTATTCGAGATACTCTCCTCTAAGCTCCAGAGGGTCTCACTCTCCGAGATAGAGAAAGCCCTACTGAAGCTGGAGGTAATGGGGAAGATAGTCACCTCTAGCAAGGGGAAGAAAGGAGGGCTCTTAATAGAGCTTGCTGGGGAGAGGAAGTACATAACGCCTGATGAGGAGTGATCAGAACCATGACTCTAGCCCGCCCCCTGAGAGCATTCTATAAGATTCCTCTATCTCATTTATCACTTTTCTCACTCTTTCCTCAGAGAACTCATGCTCCTCTACCATGAACTTCAGGAGCCCATCGCTCATAGGCCTCTTCAAAGATGTATCATAATCATCGGTAGTCGGGGGGTTCAGGAAGAATTCGTAGATCGATATGGGATCCACATCGAACTCCCAAGGCACCCTTGAGAAGAGATCCTCCGGCCTCTTATACTTCTTGACGAGCTCCAGGGCCCTCTTCACACCTATCCCTTTGACACCGCCCAAGTTATAATCTGTCCCGACTAAAATCCCTATCATTATCAACTGCTCCCTGCTAATCCCATTCTTCTTGAGGACACTCTCAAGTTCTATTAACTCTGGGTTTATATCGACATAAACTTCCTTACCCGGGAGCTTCCTCTTACCAGTTATTGTGAGGTTCCTTATCAGCCTCGGAGCTCCGAAGAGGAGGGAATCGTAATCTTGCGATGCTGTAGCCCATACATCGCCCTTCATCGCCATGTAAGCCGCTTGAGCTTCCCCCTCACTCGGGGCTTGGACGATAGGTACGCCCATTAGCTTGAGTATGGTCTTACAATCCTCCACTATATCCTCTGTTATATTCAGAGCTGCTTGAGCGTACTTCCTAGCTTCCTCGAGATCTCCGAGCTCAAGGGCCTCTTTCCACTTCAATTCAGCTTCCTCTCTAGCTCTAACTCTCTCTTCTATCGCTCTGGACTTGAACGAGGGTTTCTCCCCGTCGAACACGTAGATGGGGATTATCCCCTCCTTCAGGAAGTTAGCGGTCCTGTAGAAGATGCCGGAGTGGACGCTCGTTATCTCACCCTTGCTAGTCATCAAAGGGGTACCATCGGGCTGCCTGACTTTCGCTAAGAATTGATACATCGCGTTGAAAGCATCTAAAGCGATCTTCTTCCCAGATATATCGGAGAGCTCCAATTCCACTTTATCCTCGATAAGCTCCCCTATCTTAACTCCCATCTAGGGTCATTATATATGGTAGGGAAGGCAATTAAAAGGCATCGGGGCAATAGTGATGATAACTCTAGTAGGTCCTTACTATCCAGCTGTGGGCGGAGTTCAGGTGTACATGACGTATATGGCTAGGGAGCTCCTCTCTATGGGCTTCGAAGTAACTGTAGTCAGCTATAGGGGTTCTAAAGCTAGATGGGGGGAGAGGCTCATCGAAGTCCCTACTCTCAAGATCAAGGGGCTCAGGGGAATGAGCTTCATCTTGGGAGCTACTAGTATATTGAGGAGGGAGAAGCCCGATCTAATAATCTCACATTACGCCTCAACATCAGGGATCTCAGGCCTCCTCTCTGGGTTAGATTACTTCTTAGTATTCCATGGGAGTGAGCTGAAGCTCCCTAAAGCTCTATCTAAGGTAGCGGCATCTAGATCGAGGGCAGTGATATGCGTGAGCAATTGGCTGAGGGAGAGGCTGGATTCTTCTGGAATAAGAGTCGATGCTGTTATACCTGGCGGAGTTGAGAGCGAGCTCTTCGCTTCCCTCCCCCCTAAGGAAGTAGCTAAGGAGAGATTGGGGATCGAGGGGAACGTCGTCCTCTCAGTGGGCTCGTTAGTTAGAGCTAAGGGGTTCGATCTGATCCCCGAGGTAGCTAAGATCGTTAACTCCAAGTTGAGAGCGAGCTTCCTCATAATCGGGAGCGGTCCTGAGGAGAGGAGTATAAGGAGGAGAGCTAAGGAGGAGGGTGTAGAGGATCGCGTCACCTTATTGGGGAAGAAAAGCTATGAGGAGACTGCAATTTATTATAGGGCAGCTGATCTCCTGCTTCATCCGGCTAGATATGAAGGATATGGCTTGACAGCTCTCGAATCCCTCGCCGCCGGGACTCCTGTGGTGGCCAGTGATATAGGGGGGATCAAGGATGCGGTGGTAGATGGAGTGGATGGGTTCTTAGTAGCTAGGGATGCGAAGGCCATAGCTGAGAGAGTAATCTACCTACTCGAGGATGATAATTTGAGGGAGGAAATGGGGAGGAGGGGAAGGGAGAGGGCATTGAAGAGGAGCTGGAGGGTAGTAACTCAGGAATACATTGATTTAATGAGGGAGAAGGTCCCTGAGATCTTCCAATGAGGTCTGAGTGGGTCAAAGCTTATAAATCTCTACTTTGAGGCTAGCTCACGATCTCGAGGGGGTAGTGTTGAGGTACAAACAAGTGATTGTAGTGAGGAAGGACCTAGGGATGAGCTGCGGGAAGATAGCTGTTCAAGTAGCTCATGCATCATTAGAAGCTGCTGAGATATCTAGAAGGGAAAATCCAGATCTATATAGAGCTTGGAAGGAGGAAGGAGCCAAGAAAGTTGTCCTTGAGGTTAAGAGTGAGGAGGAGCTCATTGAGATCTATAGGGAAGCTCTAGATAAGGGATTGGTATCCGTGTTGATAAGGGATGCCGGATTAACTGAGCTCGAGCCAGGGACAGCGACAGCCGTAGGGATAGGGCCTCATGAGGAGGAAAGTATAGATAAGATCACGGGAAAGCTCCCATTATTGAAGTAAAATTTCATTAAGTTTTCTCCCTAAAGCCAATTAATTATTGAATTCATTAACTAGCATGAAGATATATCTGATCTATCTAGTGCATTTGATTAAACTAGATACGGACCTCGATGAAAAGTTTAAATACCCCTATTGGAGGAACGGGGGATGGTCGAGTGCGCTATCGAGGGATGTCATGAGGAGGCGAAGAAGGAGGTAGATAGATCCTACTTACCAGCTATTCAAAGCTTGAAGTTGAAGCTCAAGGCTGGTGAATGGAAGAAGATACCCCTCTGTAGGAAGCATTATAAGATTGTTAAGGAAGCTAAAGAACTCTAAGCTGACTTAACTCTCGAGAAATCGATATTATAATCTCAATGCGCATTAATACAACTTGGAACTCCTCTTTCATGCGAATTCAATGATATCTAACGCCTGGGGACTTATCTAGATTCATCCATCGAGGAGATAATTAACGATTCATAAGATGGGAGCTCTAGAGGAACCTTCATCAGGATGACTAATTTAATTAGGGGAGTCGTTGGGAAGTCCTCCTGAAGTCCTCTATTATCTACTTATCCTAATTATCATGAGTTCATGGAAAGCGAGCTTCCTCCTCAAGCATATCTCGGCTTTGAACCCCATGATCTCAGCTTTTCTCAAGGTCAGCTCTGGGAGATTGAAGTCAGCGTGCAATATGAGAGCCTCCCCTCTCATCAACCTAGGTAAGTCATCGATCAGAGCATCTATGAGCTCCCTCCCCCTCCTCCCCCCAGCCCACCTCGAGTCCCCCTTCCCCGGTAAGTAAGGTGGATTGAAAGCTATTAAGTCGAAGGCCAGATCCCTGAAGTGCCTTGTCATATCCCCTTGGACTACATGCACTTCGAGACCGTTCAGTTCAGCGTTCTTAGAAGCTATTAAGCATGACCTCAGGGATATATCGCTGGCCACTGTACAGCACCCCCTCTTAGCCATCTCAATCGCGACTATCCCGCTTCCAGTCCCGAGGTCGAGGCAAACCTTACCCGATAGATCCGGATCAAGAGCATCTAACATCATTAAGCTGTCTTCAGCCGGCCAGTAGACGTGATCATCCTTGAGGAGTTTCAATCCCCTAACCTGCCAGATAGCCAAGCTATCACTTCCCTCACTTCCTCCGGGCTCATGTGATAGGGCCTCCTCTCAGCATAGGGGAGCCCATCTAAACTCCTCAACACAGGTTTAAGTGAGTTCTTAAGCTCCTTCTTCCTCCTAGAGAATATCAACTTGCAGTACTTCAATATCTGATCCCTCAGTTCATCTCGCTTCGGCTCTATGACCAATATGGCTGAATCAACCTTAGGAACGGGGCTGAAGGACCTCCTATCGACTATAGAGACTAGGGATACCTTGAGGAGGAGGGATGCTATTACGGAGAGGCTCCCGTACTTCTCAGTCCCAGGTTTAGCAATCAACCTCTCAGCGAATTCTTTCTGAAGAGTTAAGACTGCTCTCTTGAATTCGCTCCTAGCTAATCCTATTATGAGTTGAGATGAGAGGTAATAAGGTGGATTCGATGCTATCTTCTCTACCCTCAGTGGGAAGAGGTCCCTGATATCGGCCTTCAGTATCTCGACCCTCTCATCCCCTCCGAACTTCTCCCTCAGGATATCAATGAACCTCTCATCTTTCTCAACCAATATGAGCTTCCTAGGATCTCTAGATAGGATCTCCTCACTCAAATTTCCAGTACCAGCGCCCAGCTCAATTACTTCATCCCCTCTCACATCTAGTAAATCCGCTATGAGCTTTATCCACTTCTTGGACACCATCATGTGCTGCCCGAGCTTAGCTCTCATCTAGACATGTTGGATCAAGGTTAAATAATGCTAATTCAAGATTAGCTGGATCGAAATGGTAGAGCTGAGGAAGATAGATGAGGTCAGGTGGGAACTTCCGAAGGGATATAAGACTGGAATGAGGGTTCCGGGCCTTGTATTCGCTACTGAGAAACTCGTGAAGGGAATAGAGGCGAGAGCACTGGAGCAGCTGGCTAACGTAGCCATGCTCCCGGGCATATACAAGTACTCCATAGCTATGCCGGATATACACGAGGGTTACGGCTTCCCGATAGGGGGAGTGGCTGCTTTCGATGCTCACGAAGGGATATTGAGTCCGGGTGGTGTGGGTTACGATATAAACTGCGGGGTCAGATTGATAAGGACGAACTTGAGCGAGAATGAAGTGAGACCCAAGCTCAAACAATTAGTAGATGCATTATTCGAGAACGTCCCCTCGGGGCTCGGGAGCAGCGGGAAAGTGAGGCTGAGCCCGGGACAACTCGATGAAGTGATAGTGATGGGAGCGAAATGGGCTTTCGAGCAGGGCTACGGGTGGGAGAAAGATCTAGAGCACTGCGAGGAAGGAGGGATGATGGAAGGAGCGGATCCAGGTGTTATAAGCAGGAAAGCTAAAGAGAGGGGACTGCCCCAGCTCGGCTCCCTGGGGAGCGGAAATCACTTCCTAGAGGTCCAAGTAGTCGATAAGATATACGATGAGGAGACAGCTAGGGTCATGGGGATAGAGCATGAGGGCCAAGTCGTCGCTATGGTGCACACGGGGAGCAGGGGGTTCGGCCATCAAGTAGCGGACGACTTCCTCAGTATTATGATGTCAAAGATAAGCTCGCTTAACTTCAAGCTCCCGGACAAAGAGTTGATATTCGCATATGCCAACTCGGATATAGCTGAGAAGTACTTCAAAGCGATGAAGGGAGCAGCTAATTATGCGTGGGCGAATAGGCAGATGATAACGCATTGGGTGAGGGAGGCTTTCGAGAGGGTATTCGGGAGGAGCGCTGAGGACCTAGGGATGAGCTTGGTTTACGATGTAGCCCATAACATAGCGAAGTTGGAGGAGCACGAGGTCGATGGGAAGAGGGTCAAGGTATACGTGCATAGGAAGGGGGCCACTAGATCCTTCCCTCCCGGGCATCCGGCGATACCTAAGGATTACAGGGAAGTGGGTCAGCCCGTGCTGATACCTGGATCCCAGGGTACTGCTTCTTACTTAATGGCTGGGACGGAGAGAGCGATGAGCGAGTCCTTCGGTACCGCTGCTCATGGGGCTGGGAGGGTGATGAGCAGGGAGCAAGCTAAGAGAGTCTATAGGGGGAGCCAGATAGTGCAAATGCTAGCTGAGAGGGGCATAATAGTGAAACCAGCTTCACTAGCTGTAGCAGCTGAGGAAGCGCCCGGAGCTTATAAGGACGTCGATGAAGTCGTTAATGCCACTCATAAAGCTGGTATAGCTAGATTAGTTGCGAGATTCGTCCCTATAGGAGTCGTCAAAGGGTGATAATTTGTTCTACTTAATCAACCTCACGATAAGGGATGAGAAATCAGTCTACCAAACTACAGTGGAAGAGGTAGCGAGGGGAGCGGGCATATACTCGGAGAAGATCAGTTACAACCCGATACTCATAATACCGGGGGAGACGAAGATATTCCCCAAACTCATGGAGAGGATCCTCAACTCAGAGGAAGGTGAGAAGTTCGAGTTGACCTTAGAACCTGAGGAAGCTTATGGAAATTATGATAGGAGCAAAGTGAAGGTCTTCTCAGTTAAGAGACTCGAGAGAGAGGGCATACATCCTCACGTGGGTGAGGTCATCTACTTAGATGATCAGAGGGGAGTTATACAATCTATCAATGGAGGGAGGGTCACAGTCGACTTCAACCATCCCTTAGCTGGGAAGAGGCTGATAGTCGAGTGTGAAATCGTCAAGAAGATAGAGGACGATCTTGAGAAACTCAGGGCTATAGTAGCTGATATGTTCGAAGTGAGTATAGATGATATAACTGCGAGATGGGTGGAGGACGGGAAGGCTGAAGTGCAATTACCGCCGAAAGCTTACGTCCTCAGGGATTCATATTCGAGGAAGATAAGCTCTCTGTCATTGATAATGAGGCACTTAAAGGGGGTTAAGGCCGTTAGGTTCATAGAGGAGTTCGATATACCGAAATCGAATCAGAAAGCCACTTCATAGACACTCAACTCCCCGAACTTCTTACAACTTATCTTCCCGATCTCCCTGATCACTCTCAGTTTATCCCCTTCTTTGACTCCCTCAGGCTTACAGTAATTCCGGTACTCGCACTCCTCACCGCAGCTAGCTCTATATACGAAGCTAGCCCCCTCCACCATCTTAGCCTCTAGGGCTACCTCTATGTTAGCTCTAGTTATCGATGCGAGAGTCAGCTCCCCATGTATAGGGCACTGGAACCTCTTCCTCTCATCGACTTCCTTAACTACATAGAGCCTCCCCACCTCCATCCCATCCACGCAAACGCTCCTATACTTACATCCTCTGCAAGCCCCTGCCTCTCCCATGAAGATGAACTTGAACCCCTCCTTCGCTAAGTTGCTCGGGACGAGCCCCTTCCTTTCCTCCCGCATATGTTAATGTGAGGGAATCCTTTTTAATCGGTTCCCTCAGTTAAGCCCGGTGCCCTTATGTTGATGAAAGGTACCACTACAGTAGGTGTCAAATTCAAGAACGGGGTTATCGTAGCTTCAGATAAGAGAGCGACTAGCGGGACATTCGTAGCTAGTAAGAGCGCAGTTAAAACCCTCAAGATAACTGATTACGCTGTAGCAACGATCTCAGGGCTAGTAGCAGATGGCCAATATCTCGTGAGTAATATAAGAGCGATAGCCGATCTCTATAGTTTGGATACTGATAGACCGTTGAGTGTGAGGGGTATAGCTAGGATACTAGCTCTATTACTGAGGAGATACAGGCCCTACTTCCTCTTAGCCCAACTCATCGTGGGAGGGGTCGATAGGGAGGGGCCTCATTTGTTCAACGTCGATCCCTTCGGTACATTGACTGAGGAGGACTATCTAGCGACGGGCTCAGGCTCTCCAGTAGCTATATCAGTGATAGAGAGCGGGTATTCCCCTGATATGGATAGGGAATCAGCTCTAAGGTTAGTGATATCTAGCATGACTGCAGCGCTCTCCAGGGACGCTGCTACTGGAGATGGCATAGATGTAGTAGTTATAGATGAGAGGGGAGTGAACTTCCTGAGCAGGGAGGAGATATCCGAGCTCGTGAGAGAGGTACTAGTAAGATGAGTGAGGATCTGAAGACTAAGGTGAAGAAATATTTCTCACAATACGCTAAGGTCGAGAAAGTAGAGCTGGAAGGTCCATTCGTAACGCTCCTAGTTGAGAACCCCAAGGAAATACTGGATAAGCCAGATCTAGTGGTTAATGCAGCCAAGACACTGAAGAAGAAGATAATAATACTCGCTAGTAAGCCCCTGATGGATGAGACAGCTGCCGCTGAATTCATAAGGAAGACAATACCTGAGAACGCTGAGATAGAGGATCTTAAGTTCGTTCCAGAGACAGGAGAAGTCTACATAGTAGCTAAGAGGACGGGATACGTCGTTGGAAAGGGAGGAGCTAATATAGTGGAGATATTGAAGGAGACAGGATGGAGACCTATTGTTATGAGAGCTCCGACTATAAGATCAACCTTCTTAGACATATTCTACAATGCAATAATATCCGGAGCTCCTGAGAGGAAGAAAGTGATGAAGAGACTATCTGAGAGGATCTTCAGGTCCCCTCTGAACCTCAATAGGGGTCTCTACGCCACCTTCCTCGGCGCAGCTAGGGAAGTCGGGAGGAGCTCTATCTTAATAACGACAGATGAGAGCACAATACTTCTAGACTGTGGGATAAGTCTATCCGGAAAGAACGTCTTCCCTAGATTTGATCTGATAGATATAGATGAGCTAGACGCTGTAATAATAACACACGCTCACTTAGATCACTCCGGTGCTCTACCACTCCTCTTCAAATACGGTTACAGGGGTCCTGTCTACTTAACGAGACCGACGAGGGATTTGATGATGCTACTACTCTACGATTACATAAATCTCTCCCAGAGAGTGGGTTCTATCCCCTTCTTCTCATGGAGGGATGTAGTCAACATGATGAATCACACGATAACGCTCGATTATACTGAAACAGTGGATATATCTCCAGATATAAAGCTGACTTTTTACAACGCTGGCCATATACTCGGCTCGGCCTTAGCCCATCTCAACATAGAGAGCGCGAGGCATAACGTCCTTTATACTGGCGACTTCAGATTCAGGGACACTAAACTACTCGATAAAGCTGTTAGGAAGTTCCCAAGGGTGGAGACCCTCGTAATGGAGTGCACATACTGTGGGGAGTCAGATGTACTACCGAGCCTCTCTGAGGCTGAGGAAATGCTCTTCTCGATAATAAGGGGGACGGCTGAGAGAGGAGGCAAGGTCCTGATACCAGCATTAGCTGTAGGGAGAGCTCAGGAGATAATGCTCTCATTAGTCGATGGCTTCGAGAGGGGAATCCTCCCAGATATACCAGTTTATCTAGATGGTATGATATACGATTCGACTGCTATACACTCCGCATACCCGGATTACCTCTCAAATTACGTCAGGGAGAGTGTCTTCAAGAGAGACAGGGATCCCTTCACAGAGCCCCATTTCAACTTCATAAGCTCTGATGAGAGGCCTGATGTGACTAAAGGGGGGCCCGCTGTCATAATAGCTCCATCAGGTATGCTGACTGGTGGACCTAGTGTAGATTACCTCAAGTTGCTCGCTCCTAGCGAAGAGAACTCGATAGTGCTCGTCAGTTATCAAGCTGAGGGTACCCTGGGCAGGAAGCTGAGGGATGGAGTGAGGGAACTGAGGCTCCAAGATGAGGAGGGTTATATAACGCTAAAAGTCAAGGCGGATGTGAGGGTAGTTGAGGGCTTCAGTGCGCACGCTGACAAAGTCCAGCTCCTCAGTTACTTGAGTACGATGGAACCGAGACCCCACAGAGTCTTCTTAGTCCATGGAGAAGAGGAGAAGATGAGGGAATTTGGGCCCCTGGCCTCTAGATCTGTCTCTATTAGGGCGATATCTCCGCAAATAGGTGAGACCTTTAAGCTAGCTTAATCCGGGCTACGCCATATCTCGACGAACCTTGGAACTATTAATATCGGGGGATAGCCCCTATCCCTTATCATCACTAGGTCTCCGCCCATCTCTAATACTCTCTCCTTCAACCTCTGGACCATGAACTTGAGCTTCTCCTCCCCCTCTGAAGCGAGATCATCGTACCTCAGGAGCACTATATTCCCCTCATTTATCTCATTCAATATCTGCTCGACATCCTCAGCGTTCCTCAAGTTCATCGGTTTGACTGTTATAGCTTTCTCAGATAGGACTCTCGGTCTAGCTGGCTCGATTTCTACGGGCTCTTCCTCAAATTCCTCCTCTTCCTCATAATATTCTTCCTCCTCATGCTTGCCCCCGAATATCTTCCTGAAGAAACCCATGATCGCACCCGGTATAGAGGGGAGGGCGCGGTATTTAAATTATAAAGGACTTAAGGTCGGGGAACGGTATGTCGAGCGCCATGAGGTACCTCGCTAAGAGCATGAACGGAAGCGTGCTAGTGATGCTGAAGAATGGAGTCTACGTTAGGGGGATATTGAAGTCTTATGATAACCATCTGAACTTGATACTTGATAACGCTGAGGAGATAATGGAAGGGAATACGAAGAAGCTGGGGAAGAGGGTCTTGATAAGAGGGGATAACGTGATAGCCATATCGACTCAGAAGATAGAGATAGGTGAGGGAGAATGAAGGGAACTCCGTCGATGGGAAGGAGGAGCCGAGGGCAAACTCATATCAGATGTAGGAGGTGCGGAAGACATTCATTTAACGTTAGAAAGGGATACTGCGCTTCATGCGGCTTCGGGAGGAGCAAGAGATTACGCAGCTACGCATGGGCGAAAGTTTAAAAAAGGCCCTATAGAATTAGTGTAGGGGGCCGGTGGCGCAGTTGGTAGCGCGCCCGCTTGGCATGCGGGAGGTCGGGGGTTCGAATCCCCCCCGGTCCACTAAGCCGGGGTAGCTCAGAGGGAGAGCGTCCGGCTGAAGACCGGAAGGTCGAGGGTTCAAATCCCTCCCCCGGCACTTCGCTAGTTTTGAGGTCGATTTCACGCTGAGGATGCGTGTCGTCATACATGATCGAGATGTCCGGAAATTTCATGTATCCGGACATTGAGGAGGCTCGCTAGGTGAAGAGTGAAGTCGATCTGTCACTTTTTCCAAAAAATTTTTACTTTCACCTTCAGTTAATTATATTATTTGATTTGGCTCATAACTTGAGCTAGAGCTAATATCACTGTGGGAAAAGATAACATAATATAGGGAACCCTCAACTTAATTTAGGTGATTTTTATGAGTAGTGTTATCAGTCCGAAAATCGTAACACAAGTCCCCGGGCCCAGAGCTAGGGCGATAATAGAGAGGCACCATAAGAGCGTAGCTACGACGACAAACGACCCTGAATTTATGCCCCTCGTAATAGAGAGGGGAGAGGGTGTTTGGATATGGGATGTCGATGGTAACGTTTATCTCGATTTCGCAACTGGGATAGGAGTTAATAACGTCGGTATAAGGCACCCGGAGGTTCAAAAGGCCATAGAGGAGCAGCTAAATAAGATATGGCATGCAGCAGGTACTGATTTTTACATAGAGAAGCAGGTAGAACTAGCTGAGAAGCTCAATCAAATAACTCCGGGGAACTTCCAGAAGAAGACCTTCTTCAGCAACAGTGGAGCGGAGAGCAATGAGGCAGCGATAAAATTAGCTAGATGGAGTACACAGAGGAAACTATTCATAGGATTCATAGGGGCTTTCCACGGGAGGACATTAGGTGTCTTGAGCGTTACAGCGAGCAAGATAGTTCAACGCTCTAGGTTCTTCCCGATGATGCCCGGGGTCTACCATGCCCCTTACCCCAACCCCTACAGGAATCCCTGGCATATAGATGGTTATGAGAACCCCGATGAGTTAGTTAGTAGGGCTATAGAGTTCATAGAGGAGTACATGTTGAATAAGTACGTACCACCTGAAGAAGTAGCGGCTTTCATTTTCGAGCCGATACAGGGAGAGGGAGGCTATGTAGTCCCGCCTAAGAACTTCTTCAGGGAGCTCAAGAAACTAGCTGATAAGTACGGTATACTCCTGATAGACGATGAAGTCCAGATGGGGATGGGGAGGACGGGGAAGATGTTCGCTATCGAGCACTTCGGAGTGGCCCCTGACATACTGACGCTAGCTAAATCGTTAGGGGGAGGGATACCCATAGGAGCTACTGTATACAGAAGCGACCTGGACTTCGGGACCCCAGGTGCTCACAGCAATACTTTCGGTGGGAACGCTGTGGCCTGCGCAGCAGCTCTCGCTACGATAAATGTAGTTCAGAGGAGCTTGGATAATGTGGTTAAGCTGGAGAAGATATTCAAGGAGAGGCTGAACGAGATGAAGGAGAAGTACGCCAATATAGGGGATGTCAGGGGGATAGGATTAGCTTGGGGAGTGGAGTTCGTTAAGGATAGGAAGACTAAGGAATATGCCAAGGCTGAGAGGGACAAGATAGTTCTTGAGGCCTTAAGGAGAGGTCTTGTAATGCTTCCATGTGGAGCGAGTACGATTAGAATAATTCCAGCACTCATAATGACTGAGGAGCAAGCTAAGATAGGCCTAGATATATTTGAGCAAGCGATAAAGGCCGTTTTAAAATAAACATTTTTTTACCTCTAGATGAGGACTATACCCGGGAGACCGGAAGTATTCAGAGTGAGTGATAAGTACCTGATATTAGTCGGTCTAAGGGGTAAGCCCAGGTCTAGACCTGAGAATATCGCCCTAATACCAGCTCCTCTGATAGCTTCGAAGAGACATCTCCTCATGGCAGTGATAAGAGCTATTAGGAGCTTCCATTATGGTGTTAACATATCTGATAAGTTCGCTTACGAAGTCTGCGTGTGTCTCCTAGGAATCAGAGAAGTATCTAAAGTAATAAAGCTACTCTCAGTCGATCAAGACGAATACGCTTTGATCATACAATGTGAGAGAATAGAAGATTGTCTGAGGTCTCTAATCAGAATAACAATGGAAGATGTAACTCTATCTGATATTAAAGTGACTTACGAACCTCAGAAGCTGACTAGTTGCACTGGTAACATTGAATGCATCGCGATGGAGCAGGGGATCCCCATAGAGCTCGAGAGGTAGTAATATTAAGTAATCCGGAGGGGGCTCCAGAGAGTATGCCATCAGACGAGTACCTTCAGGCGAAGGCCGAGGAGATATTAGCTGAGTTGAATCAGGTTTTAGTTCAATTAGCGACGCTCAGAGCTGAGTATAACTCAGTAAATGAGGCAATAAGGAGGCTCGAGAGACTCCCAGAAGTGGATGAGATATTCGAGAGGGTCGGAGTGCTCTACATAAGGAGGGACAGGGACTCCGTGCTCCTAGATCTGAAGGCGGCTAAGGAGACTCTAGAAGCTACGATAAAATCCCTTGAGAAGAAGGAGAGGGACCTCAGGGAGACTTTGAGCAGAGTAACTGGCTCTACTCAAAGTAGCTGAGCAGGTTTTCCTCGAAGTCCCCCTTCATTTTCCTAGGTATCTGAGCACCCGCTGCATACTTATGTCCCCCTCCCCTCCCTCCAACTTTAGTTGAGGCTCTCCTCAGGATCTCATTCAGATCGAAATCGCTGATCCTATTCGTGAGTCTAGCAGATACTTTCAACATATCTCCCTCTGTTTCAGCGTATCCGATGACTAGATCCACGTTCTTGATGCTCTTACTCATTATCGATGTCACTGTGCTTATGATCGTGTCCTCAGCGATACCTTCATCTATGAAAGCCACCTTCCCGACAACCCTGGGCTTGAGATCCCTCAGTAAACTTGAGAGATGTTTTTTATACTCCTGTTGGACCGATAACGCTGAGGAGAGGATCTCGCCCCTCATCCCTGCTGCTAAAAGAACTCCCAAGTATCCCCTCCCCATCCTACCGCATGCATTGAGGAGAGTCGAGAAACTCGATAAATCCCTCAGGGGTGAGCCCTTGGGCTCCATCAGATTAACATAAGTATTTCCCAGTAAGGATTTCGCCTTATCTAAGCTCTCAACTCTCTTGACCAACTCGTTCAATAGATCCCTCTTCTGATCCTCGCTCAGATCAGATAGCGTGACCCACTTCTCCCCTATCTTTATGGGGATCCCTAGAGATTCTATTAGGCTCAGAGCCCCAGCTGAATCATCTGAAACACCCCTTATGAATGGCTCGACGGTCCTCTCAAGGGAGGAGACGAGAGGATAATCGGGGCCACCGAAAAGTTTTATCTCCTTCCTGACTTCTATTATCCCTCTCTCGATACCCCAATTCAATATAGTCTCATTCAGCCCGCTGAAACCCCTCTCCTCTTGGAGATCGCCTAGGGCTCCAGCTAGAGCTACTGGCACCATGGAGTAATCCTTGAAGAATTCTCTGTAGAGGAGGAAGCATAAGCCCGAGGAACTCACATCCCTATCCCCATCTATGCCGTATATGAATGGATTCAACATCGGGATATCTCCACTGGATGGCCTGTGGTGATCTATAACGAAGACACGCTTACCTATCGATTTCAGGAGCTCAACTTCCCCTGAACCTAAATCTAAGAATACGCAAAGTTCATAAGGTTCTCTCTTAAGACTATCTACTAGTGATTCATTCAAGTATTTAACTGAGCTCAAGTGGAAAGGTACCTTAAACTTCTTAAGGATTGAGATGAATATACCAGCCGAACTGAGACCATCAGCATCTATATGAGAGATTACTCTCACATGAGATTCCTTAAAGCTCTCATAGAGTTCATCTGCAAACTCCCTTACCTTATAAAAGAATGAGTTTAGTTCCATTTCAGGCCGCGTAGAGTTCAGCTAACTCCGGAGTGTAGTGCCAATCTGGTGGGAGCTTACCGACCCTCTTATAATATTTCACGAGCCTTCCTATCTTAGACTCAGTTAATATGAGCCCTCTCTTAGCGTGAAGATCTTTCTTATGCTCCTCTAGATGTTTCCTTATCCTGTAAGCTTTTCTTATCAGGGCCATGAGATCCTCAGGTATCTTCGGGGCCACTCCACCCTCCTCAAGTATCTCCGTTATCTTCTTACCAGTGATCCTCTTGACTAATGGGACTCCGTACTCATCCCTCAAGATCATCCCTATCTGGCTGGGTGGTACTCCCCTCTTACCTAACTTTATAACTAGTTCCTCTATCTCTTCCTTCTTCATCGGGACCCAATCTAGTGAGAAACTCTTAGGTGGTCTCTTCGACTCAGATTTACCTTTCTTCCTGCTGTGAAGCCTCGCCATACTTTCACCTCTCTATTCATCCCTCCCTCCCCTAACATCCACTCCTATTTATTTTTATCCTCAGCCGGGGGCTGATGTTCTCGCTCGGTTGAGGAGATTAAATACATGAAGGACAGGGGCTCGGGTGCGTCGAGCCCTACCGAGTTTTATTAACGATCTTGCCCAATCCCTACCTAGATCCCCGGTAAGGATGTTGCCTGTATTCGGTTCTGAGCATCGATCGGATCCTCTAGATGATATAACATGAACTCTTCGAGAAGAATCCAAATCCCTTAGTCGATGATCTCCAATGAACCCTTTAAATACCTCCTCATAGACGCACTGAGTTAAACGGATTGAAGCTCGCCGACCTCAATTCTCATCAGGAAATCCCTTAACTTGCGGCAAGATGCCCCTCTGTGCGAGAATTTATCCTTCTCCTCCCCCAGCTCTCCGTAGGTCTTATCAGAACCGCTAGGGATGAATATAGGATCGAATCCCCATCCCCCTCCTCTCACCTCTTTCGCTATTGTCCCCTGAACGCTCCCTTTGAAGACCTCTATCCTCCTATCATAGCTCAAAGCTATAACTGAGATGAAAGAGGCCCTTCTATCCTCTATGCCATCCATCAACTTCAGGATACCCTCATTCCCGATCTTCTTGTATACGTAAGAGGAATAGGGGCCCGGGAAGCCACCCAGCGCTTCTATGAAGAGACCTGAGTCCTCTATGAAGAAGGGCTCCCTGATGTAATTTGACAACCACTTCGCAGATGTCACGACTACCTCCTCTATATCCTCCCCCTGAGGCTCCAGATAGTCCACCTCGAGGAATTTGAGATCGATTACATCTGAGAGCATCCTCTTGAACTCCTCATACTTATGCCTGTTGGAGGACGCGAATATCACTTATACCTACCCCTGGCCTCTACCTCCCCCAGTCTCTTTATTACGCGTTCCGCGATATCGCAATTCCTATATCCCCTGAGGAATGAATCCCATAGCGGCTCCCAATCATCTGTTATCGATTTCAGGGATCTCTTCAGTACATAGAGATCGACCGCATAACTCTCTATATCATGCGTATACTCCGCTAGCCCGAAATCCAAGAGACATATACCACTCTCATTCACGATCGCATTATAAGGTGTCAGGTCGTTATGCGCTATATTAGCTCTGTGAAGCTTGCAAGAAGCTAGACCAAAGGCGAACATACTTTCCTCATTTATAGAATCAGCCATTCTAATTCCTTGTATGTACTCCATCATTATAGAATCACCCCAAACATCTAGAATAGCTGGCACAGGAACTCCAGCTATCCTAGCTCTCCTCATGAGTCTCGCTTCTTTCCTCGTCCTCATCATCCTGATAATCCTATCTAACTCACTTACCCTATACCCCTTACTCACTCTCTTCTTTATCACGACGGGGAGGCCCAGGAAGTCCGCTTTATAGAGCTCAGCTTCAGCCCCTCTATAGATCAACTCCATCCGTATCTACCCCTCAGAGGGACAAAAGCTACCTCAGTTATATATTTCTTCATAACCTTATCGCCTCTCTTCTCAACTAATAAGAGGTCCTGACCCCAGAAACCCGGACTCCCCACTGGTATGACTAGTTTCCCTCCATCAGCCAACATCTCTACGAGGGGAGGGGGTACCTGGGGTGCTGCTGCTGTGACAACTATCCTATCCACTTTCCTCCTGAGGGGTAATCCCATGCTACCATCAGCATTTATTACGTGGACTCTCGATGAGTAACCTGCTTTACTCAGGTTCTCAAAAGCTAGTGAGGCTAGCTTAGGATTTATCTCGACTGTTATGACGGTCCCCCATCTCGATGGTGGTGAGTCACTAGGAGCAACTATCTCAGCTATAGTAGCAGCATGATAACCGCTACCAGATCCAACTTCGAGGACTAGCTGTCCCTCCTCGAGATCGAGCAGCTCGTTCATCATGAAGACCATGTGAGGGGCGCTTATCGTCTGATCCTCACCTATCGGTAAGGGTATGTCCTCATAAGCGACTCTTCTATATCTCTCAGGGACGAAGAGTTCCCTCTTAACTCTCTCAGCAGCTCTCCTCACCTTCTCCGTTTTTATTATACCTCTCCTAACTAAGCTCTCGACGAGCCTAGCGTGATCCATCCGGGTGCTTCAGTATGGAGAGAATATTAGCATACGGTCACCCTAACATAAGGGCTAGGCATAGGACCGCGATGCAATTGACTAAGGATGAGGAGATAAGCATCAGAGCGGACTGCATAATAGGAGTGAGGGCAGATAAGTCTGTATGCGACTTGAGTGAAGTACTAAAGAGGCACTTGCTTGAGGGAGGGGAGATAGAGATCGAGATAATCGTAGGCGAACTGAGTTTCGCTTTCAGGGCCGAGGGCCATCCAGAGCTGAAGCTAAGTAATCCAAAGGATTTAGTAATAAGGAAATCGAGTTACATAGATGACAGGACTCTAGCCATAAGGGCTACGGCTTCCTCAGCGGAGTTACCTAGGGAGATTGTGAGGGCCCTCAGGGATCCGGAGACGGGGCTAAACTTACTGATATCTTTCTAGATGAAGCCCTGGGCGATAGGATCCCTGGGCTTTATGACCTCCCTCAGATAAGATGTAGCATAAGCTCCAGATTCGAGGAAGAAGGAGAGCACAATGAAACCCTCTCTTTCGATCACCTTGGGCTCGACCTCGCAGAAAGCTTTCCTGAAGCCCCCGAGGGCGCTCACCTCAGGCAACTCCTTGAAGATGAACATCTCCTTCCTCAAGCCCTCCTCCCTCAGGATAGATGCGAGCTCCTCAGCGAGCCATCCTCTCGCTTCAGTCAGGCCTCCGATTAATGGTAGGAGTAAGCTCCCCCTCTCCGGATAGAGGGCTATCTCACCATTGGGCTTCAGTACGAAGTCACCATATCTAGGGCCTATCCCTAACTCAATCCTCCTCGATAAGATCAAGTTGAATATGTAGGATTGATATGAGTGCACGTATAATCTGATTAATTCAGGCCCGATCCTCTCTGATAGCTGCTTCAAGCTCCTGACATCACCTACCTCATACCCTTGCTCTGATAACATAGAAGAAGCTCCATCGATATCTCTCAACAATATAGCCTTACCTATCTCATGATTGTAAGGCCTCCTCACACCGAACCTCTGGTAAGAGAAGAAATTCGGGAATATCTTAGGTAGCTCGATCTTATCAGTTCCTCTGATCACTACAGTGAAATGATTCCCATCGTTCATACCTAAATATATCATCTCCCCCCTCCCAGCGTACCTCAAGCTCAATCCTTCGATCTCAGGTAACTCCCTGAGGCTCCCTTGGACTGATACTAATTGAAAACTGATAGATCTAGCGTCTTTCATCCCAGCGTACCCAACACGCCTCCCTAACTTCTTGGAAAGCTTCGATATCATCTCAAAACTGTCCATCCTGACTCTCTTCATCACAACTAGATAACTGGCCTCGCCTCTTTCGAACTTATCGATACCTAAGAAGACCCTAGAGGCCCTCTTACCGAGGAGGACTTCATCCACTATGAAATCACTGAGCTTCTCCCTGAGTCTCCCATTTACAGGGGCCCCCTCACTCATGTAAGTCAGCATACCTAGGTGCGAGTCTATCGGGGGGACCTCCATCCAATCACCTCGTAGCCCCTAGGAAACAATTTTCAACTTCTTGACGCGTGCTCCTAGCATCTTTCGAGTTTATAAATTCGACATCACTCTATTCCTAAATAGATTAAGTGATCAGAGCTAAATTCCTCGCGATAACACAGTGCGGAATCTTTAAATAGGGGAGATCTATGATTACCGTAGCGGGGTTAGGCAGCGGGGTGGGGCAGCCTGGTAGCCCGCCGGGCTCATAACCCGGAGGTCGGAGGTTCGAATCCTCCCCCCGCTACTTCTATATACTCGGATTAATTTCCGATACTTCTTCTCTTAGGACAGCGGAGGGATAGAGAGTTCGTAGAGAGATAATCAGCTTTCAAATCATAAGACGAACCTCAAGATTCTTCAGGATTTTACCATAAATAAATTAACGATTTAGCGTGAGTATTTCAAAAATATCGCTCTAGCTTACGATGACCCCTCACGAGCCTCAGCTTCAGGGGAATGTTTTAAGGACGTGCCCTCCCAAATATATTAGTGAGCTTAAATGAACCATTCCGAGGATGAGAGAAGCAGGAAGATGGCTGATGCTCTACTCAAAGGATGGAAGATGTTACCTGAGATATGCCCCGTCTGTGGAACTCCCCTATTCGAGACTAGCGGAGGTGAAGTCATTTGCGCTGTCTGCGGTACTAAAGTGATATTAGTAGGGTCTGAGGAAGAAGTCGGAATAGAGGAACAGAGACTGATGCTGGAGAGGGTAATGGGCGCTTTAATGAAGCAACTCGAGAGGGAGACGCTTTCCTCAAAAGAATTAGATGATGAGCTCCTATCTAGGATAAACTCCCTCCTAGACGCTATTGAGAAAGCTACCTCTATATACAGGAACTTAATTCGTCTGGGTAGGAGGCGTAGATGAGTTTCGAACTCATTGAAGATTCCCTAGCCCTCTCAGCTATCCTCTCAACGAGCTCATCGTAACCTATCCTGGACATCCCCTTCAGGAACTTGAGTGAGAGTATAGCTCCCCTCTCCACCCCCCTCAAGCGTAGTTCGTATAGATCCTTCTTCAGATAGATGGGCCTCCCCTCTTTGATATAGTAATACCCTAGGGAAATCCTAAAATTATATGAGAGGCTCTTAGGATCATCAGGTCCGTGTAATGCTCTAACAACGGACTTAGTCACTTCAGAATCTGTTAAAGGGACTAGTCTCCTACCTTGATATGAATATATCTCATAAAAGACAAAACCTCTCTTTAATTCAGGAGATAAGCCACACCAAAGCTCCATCTCCTCCCTCTGCCCGTTTAATCTAGCTAAACCAAGTAAGAGCATTGATATAGTTTTTCTCTCATCATCACAACAGAATATATAGTTCCTAGTCAGCAAATGAGATCTACTCCTCTCCTAGTGGCATCCTTTAGCTTCTCTCTGATCTTTTCCCTGTACTCTGGCCATGTATAAACCCTGAAGAACGATGGATCCATATCTAGGAGTCTCTTTAGGACAGGAGATGCTTCGGATAACTCGAGGACTTCATTATCTCTCACAACCCTAGGAAGCTCACCGCCAACGAACTCTATCTTAGGAGCATCTATGATTACATACCTCTCATTTATTCCGCATAGCTCAGATATCCTCTCCTTAATACTATCTATGAGGTCAGGCTTCAATCGGATCCCTTGTTCCTCCCAAGCTAGCTTAAGGAGCTCCCTCCTCATCAGCCTCTCAGCGATCCATGAGCTCCTCTCATCTCTCCTTATCAATTCCCAAACGGAGTAATCATCAAGCCTCAAGAAATCACTAGGATCCTCTCGCACAGTATCTATCCCTAATTTGTCTACTATCTCCCTCATGGCCATCTCGAGCATCAACTGAACCCCTCTCGAAGTCTTATGATAATATATAGTCCTGTAGGAGAGGAGTCTAGCCATGAAGAGGGACTCAACAGACTCTAAAGCCCTGAAGTTTATTGCGAGATCTCCTCCAATCTCAACAGCATTAGAAGCTATCCTATGTACGTCGACAGTGTAACCCGCTCCGGTGTGATAGGAGTCTCTCACTATATAATCCATCTTATCGGAATCTATTGAGGAGTTTATAGCCTTAGAGAAGCTCTTCCTCGCATACCTCCCCATTATCAGATCTACTACCTCCTTCGGGTCGAAGCCAATCCTCCCCAAAATTTCAGATATCTCAGTGCTCCTTATCAAGAGAGAAGTCATCTCCTCATGTGATATCCCTAGAAGCTCCCTCAGGATCCCTTCGAAAGCGTGTGAGAAGGGACCATGACCCACATCATGAAGGAGGCCCGCGACCCTTAGGAGGGAAATAGAATCCCTCTCCTCAGTCAAGCTCTCTCCCATAACCCCGGCTAGATGCATCACACCTAATGAATGCTCGAACCTAGTATTAACTGCACCGGGATAAACGAATTCAGACCCAGGAAGCTGCTTTATCCTTCTAAGCCTTTGCAAGGGAAAAGAATCAACTAACATTAACTCCTGAGGGCTTATCCTCAGATAACCATGTATTGGATCCTTTATGAGCTTCCCCCTCGTTAGTGACCCTCCTTCAGATACTTTGAGTAATCCTCTGGACTCATCAGGTCCTTCAACTCTGAGCTCAGATCACCCTTAACCTCTAGCACTACTATCCAACCTCCTTCATATGGGTCCTTAACTATTCTCTCGAGTCCTATAGGGACCTCACTACTCCCTTCCTCAACGACACCGCAATCCCTGTTTATCTCAACTATCTCACCGCTAACTGGAGCGTATATCTTCTCAGTAGTCTTACTGCTCTCGACGACGCCTATGACATCTCCCTTCTTGATGAAGGTGCCCTTGGGCTTAACCTCTAGGAATGTTATATCTCCAAGCTGCTCAACAGCATAAGAAGTTATCCCTATTATAGCTTTATTCTCCGAAATTTTCACCCATTCATGCGTTTTTGTATAAAATCTATCGCTTGGTATCTCCATGATCCCCCCTCGATCGAGGGGGAGGGTAAGATAAAAAGGTGAACTTAGCCTGAGCTACGTGCAGGCACTACAGTATGAACGGTGATCTCACTCTATCGCCGTAGACCTGCTTGAGCAACTTAACGTCACTACTATTATCGAGCGTGAAGTCATACCTGCCGGATGAAGCGCTTATCTCCACCTTGAGCTCATCAGGTCCGCCATGCATACTCCTCTCACGCTTTATCTTTATCTCCCTTATCGCATCGTTCTCTATGTAGAAGTTCCCTGGGTCTCCGAGAGTATATCGGAAGGTTCCATGTTCAAGTACCTCCGGGCGTAGCCGAAGCTAGCTCCGAGTTGAGCTGACCATTGGCCTAGAAATCCCTTCCCCTCTGCCTTCGCTTTCTGCCTCGCCTCCTCAGTTGCTCTCTTGACCATATCTTTTGTGATTTGAGCGAATATCATCTTTCGCGTAGTGATCACAGCTGCGTATGTGTCCCACCTGCCCATAGACTTGGGCTTCTTTAAGAGAATAGCTCCTATGACCCTCTCGCGAGTCTCGCCTTGAAAAGCTGTCATGATAACACTTAGTTGCTCTGAAGTTTTAGCTTATAAACTTAAGGATACGAGTTCACGAAAGTTCTGTTAATTAACTAAGCATGAGTCCTATCGAAGTATATGTTCTTAGGGGAAGCGTTGAGCGGTATCCCGAGGACTATATCCGCATCCAACAGCTTCATTTTCATCGCAGCCCTTCCTACTGTGAACATTATCCTGTTATCTACATTTAGAAGGGAGGCTGTCTTGACAGCAGAACCTAGGGCGATTCCTAGGTTCAAAATGCTCAAGATCATGTCCTCAGAGATCCATATCTGTCATCCTATTCCCCATAATCTCCACTATCTTGCATCCGATCAGCAAGAGGACCTTGCTGTTTCTCAAGCTTCTTGCATCCCTTAAGTAAGCCTCACCCAACTCTGAGGAGAGCTTCTCCATCTCACCAGCGATCTTCCCTATTGTCTCATCATCTTCGATGATCTTGCAGACGATGTTATCAACTCCTCTCGCCTTCGGAGCAGTTATAGCTGAGATCTCCATCAGTTTAGCGACTTGAACTAAGGTCTCCTTGATCTCATTCATACTACTTCATGTCTCAAAAAATTAATTAAGTTTCTCCTGAGGATCTGAATGAAGCTCACAGCCAGCAGAGCTCCTAGTATACTTAACTTACATTTCACTAATGAGGCAATGCAAATATATCTACACTCTATTCCAGTAGGAATTCTTTAATATAGCGTTGTAAGTATTATATACATATTTATTTTCCCAGAATGAAGGGCCTCAGAACTCCATAACTTTATTAAGACGGGAAATCCTCAGCTTCATTGAGAGGCTGTTTAGAGGGGTGGTCGATATGGTAACTAAGAAGTCCGAGAAGATCAAGGAATATGAAGCCCTCCTCTCAGAAGCAATACAAAGATTGGATAGGATCTCCCAAGATAGGAACGTCCCTAGGAACATAAGGAGGGCTACTACTGAGGCTATAGAGGTCCTGAGGGATGGGAGGAGCAGTTACGGTGTGAGATCGAATAAAGCGATCTCAATATTGAATGATATCGTTAATGATATAAACATGCCTTTCCCAACAAGGTCAGAGATATTACTTATAGTCGGTTTGCTTGAAAAAATCAAGGATTAAACTTACTACAAAGCAAAGATATTATCTTACTTTTTAATAAGATATTCTCGAAAATGAGTGAATTTTTGTCTAAATCCAATCTCATCTTTGTTCTTTTTATATCAGAGAGCATCGATAATGTGTAATTCAGGAGGTCCAGTAAATCTCCAGCTCTCAACTCCCTCAGTATCTCAATCATCCTCTCAAGAGAGCTCGCTGTCTCTTTAAGCTGGTCTGAGAACTCCTCATCGAAATCACTAGCTCTCCTTAACCTTTCCACTGCCTCATTTAATATTCCGGAATATATTTCAGCTTTCCTCTCATCTATCTCACTAGACTTCTCACAACAAATCTGTATTGAGCTCACTAAAGAGGAGAGAATCCCTATAGTTACATCTAGCTCTCTCATCATCTTCAAACTCGTTGATGATCTGAAATCGATGCTTTGCTGTATCCTCTCCTTGGCCCAACTTATCTGGGTCTCTAATTGCTTAACTTTAGAGGAGAGATCCTCAACTCTCTCCTTCAGCTTCGCGATGGCTTGAGGGCCGTACTCCTCTAAGAAGCTCCTGAAGGACGATTTACTGACCTCCATAAGCTCTATAAGAGAGTCAGGTATATCTGTGGAGAGATCATCGAAGCACCTTATATTAGATCTACTCAGGATCTCCGCTATTTTCTCCCCCTTCTCCTCTCCGAAGTACTCCTTCAGGGAGCTGAGTAGATAGCCGGACACCTTGCCCCCCATGGATTCATCAGCATATGGATTTGAGGGAGCTTTTTCAACTTTCTGAGTCAGCTCTCTAGATCTCAGTTAAGCCCTTCATTGGACGGATCTCGGGGTATTAGCGAGCAACATCTGTCAGTATGTTAGATTCGAATTTAATAAAATTGTAGTTATCAGTTATTATCGATATAAACATTTGAATATATCGCTCAACATAACTACTCCGGGATTTATTTTATAGCCACTGAAGTCTATGGAGGAGTTCATCAGAACTTTCAGACAGCAAATATATAATAACAATAAAACAGACTAGGGAATTGGGTATGATATTAACATTATTATCCTTTTCGGATTGAAAAACCGTCCACAAGGCTCAATTATCTTATACGATACACAATTCTATATGAGAACTAAAGCTTACATTAAAGAAAACTTTATATTACAATAATTCGATCTAGCTGGGGATGTAGATATGAGCGTCGATATAGAGTTCCTGAGACCTTGGGAAGTCACTACGAGAGCTGAAAAGAGGGGGAGCTTCCTAGAGGTGGAGAATAAGCTTTCATCCATATGGAAGGTGAGGATAAGGAATAAAAACTACATAGTACCCGTGACGATGACTATCACTAGCAGAGGAATTTTCGTCACTTACTTATCTAATAAGCCCGATGGTGATGGGTACTCTCCTATAGCCAGATGCTACGCTGTCGATGCCGCGAAGGAATGCTTGGAGGATATCGTAAGAAGGTACCCGGATTTCGAGTTCAATAGCGTTACGATAGGTGAGATAATAGAGGAATGCGTCAGCGAAAGATTGAAGAAGAAAATAGGGGCCTTCGGAGATGTTAGAATAGAATGTGGTGCTATTAAGATAGAGTAACAATTCGCTTGAACTTTTTAATATCCCGATAGGAGTCCCATAGTGAGATCTTTTATGAGTTAGAACGCTATCGAAACTCTAGATGGTAAGTTATCGGCGACTTGGATGAGAGACGGGAGGTTGAAGGTGTTACTAAGAGATATTTGAGATCCCGTCTTGGGTTAATCGACCCTTATACTCTCACTGAGCCAGAGTTCGGGGGGAAGCTTGACCTTGATCATAGTATAAGCTGAAGAGATGAGACCTTCGGCCTCATATATCAACCAGTATACTTCATCGGGTGCTATCTCCTTGGCCCTCACGAGGAGGTTCACCGCACCATACAGTTTCTTCAATATCTCATCGACATCGTCTAATTCGAAGCATATCCCTGAGTCTCTCACTCTCACGAAAATATCTCTGAGTGTTCCTTATATTAACTTTACTGTTTAAATTTTAAAGATAATCTCCCAATTAGATGCAATGTCATAACTCGAAGATACCGTCTTCCCTTATGATGAAAGCTGCTTGCCCGGGCGGGAGGTAGGAGGAGTCCTCTAAGGTCACTATCACCTTCCCCCTCACCTTCCTGAAGCAGAGCATGTTATGCGGCGTGTGTGAGAGGACGAAGCCTCCTTTGGAATATAGGTCCCTTCCCCATTTTATCGCATGCATCGTCATTATAACAACGCTCCCCCTATCAGCGATCCTCCTCAATGATACGAGGGCCTCTTGGAGATCCTCCTGCCTCTCCCTCAATCCCTTGAGCCCCCCATACTGCCTGAAGGGATAAGAGATAGAGTCCAGACAGACTAGCTTAGAGGTGCCCGATCTGACGTAACCCATCGCGATATCGAGCGCTTCCTTGAGCTGAATTATGTTATTCACTCTGAGGACATCTATCCTGGAGAGATCCCCCTCCGATAGATTGTTCTGCCTTAGGAAGACAGAAGCTCTCTCCGGATCGAATGTGCCCTCCGTATCTATGAATATAGCCCTCTCAGAGGAAATTCCACCCTTTTCCTCATTCATCAAGGATCTGACAGCCATATAAATGCAGAACTGAGTTTTCCCTGAGGCTGGAGGCCCGTATATACCTGTAATAGTTCTAATCCTTAACCCCCCTCCTAAGAGCTCATCTAAGCCCTTCATACCGGTCCTCAGTTTACTCTCTCTCCCTAGGAGCTTATCAGCCGTGAGGGGCTTCAGTAGAAGTGAAGATACTTCCTTCAGGATCTCTCTAGCTACTTCCCTATCGACTCCAAGCTCCTTTGAGAGCTCGCTATCCGACATGAGGATGAGGTCATCCAAATTAATGCCCTTCCTCCTCAATATCTCGATGTACTTCTCATCCACTCTTCCTGAAAGGGAATCTAGCTCCATCAATGAGCTACCTCCTTTATCCCAATAGCATGAGCTATGAAGTTAGTCCCCCAGTGTAATATAGGCGTTATTATCAGGAGGAATATCGCTGACTCAATCGCTACTTTCTCTATCGGGTAAGCGAAAATCAGGGAGAATATGAGGAACCCCTCCTGATCTAGTAGAGGTGCTGATTGCCCCTCCACTAATCCGATCCTCCTCTTTACGAAGGAACCGAAGCAGTCACCGACCATAGCGCCTAGCGATAGAGCGAAGCCCTGAAGGAGCCTCCCTTGGATGAAACCGACGAATGTCCCGACAATTATACCTGAGAGGAATCCCCTTATCGTCTTATGATCCCCTAATATCCTCCTCCCATCCCTGAATCTCTTACCCATATCTAAGGGCCTCCCCCCTCCGAAGAGCACTGGGGACATGTTAGCGAAGTAAGATGGAAGTATGTACCAAATAGCCTCTAATACGAAGCTGATATCCATCATATCACCTCTACGCTATCGAAGATCTTGAGGAACCATTCAGGAACATCGCTCTCCGTCGTATACATACTGACTGAGGATCCGCACTGCCTCTCGATAGATCTTATCATATTGAGGAGGAGGAGGAAGGATCTCTGGAGCTTATAGGGCTCAGGAGAGGAGCTAGCTGCCCTAAGGTAAGCACCGGAGATCTCATCCACGAGACCAGAATTGAACTTGAGGGAATCTGTGAAGAGCATTAAGGATGTCACGATAGGGGAGGAGAAGGATGGGATTATGAGGACGTCCTTTCTCTCCCTTACGAGATCCTCTATTATATTGAGGGTCCTAGGCTCATATGAAAGTATCACGAGCTTCCTCCCGCTATCGAGAAGTGCTTTAACTTCCTTCCTCATAGCATCTGCTTTCGCTTGAGGGGAGCATATCTTCAGCAACATCCATTCCCTTCATGGGAGACTTCCTATTAAAGAATTCCTGAGCTGAAGGGACTAAGTCCTCTAGCCTTACGTACTTGATCCCCCTCCTCATCCAAGGAGGCATCATACTCAAGCAAGAGGAGAACCTCCTATCCACGAAAGCTATGAAGCCCATATCATCCTGAGACCTAACTGGCCTCGCTGCTGCCTGGATAGCTGATCTGCAGGCATTTATCAGGATTGGATCCTCCAGCTTCGTGTATCTCCTCCATAAGATCTCCTGAACTCTACCTAAAGTATCGGGTTTCGATAACTGGAGGCCCAGGACTATGGATGCTGTCATCTGCAAACCTGGGAAATCTTCCCCCTCGCTGCTCCTCCCTCCTTGGACTCCGAGTAGGATGGCACCGATAGAGGACATGCTCTTGAATTCCGAGATCATTCTAGATAGTTCATGCGAGTCCATATCCTTCCTCTCAATGAAGATGGGTTTCTCAACCATGTTCTCAAAACCGGCATTCAGTATGCCCTGGAGGACTTCATAAGAAGAGGCAAATATCCCCATATTCCCAACTACAGCTTCAGAGAGTTCAGCTAATGTCGATGCTATCCTGTAGAACTCCAGCCTGCTCCTCTCCTCAAACCTCGTCGTGAAGTCCCTCACGATGAACGATGCAACTTCCCCCCAACGATCTAAAGATATGCGTTCATAATTCAATTCCTCTAGAATCTCTCCCCTCGCTACTTCCTCGCTCCAAGTTCCCGAGATCAGCAGAACTGATTTGAACCTCTTCAGGGATTCCTCCAAGCTCCTATCGACTCCCTTGAGGAAGATCAGATTCGGTAACTCTAATATGATACGTTTAGATCCCTCAACTTCGCTCAGGATCCACTTAGAGAAATGCTCGAAGGGTTTTGGGACTGATGAGAGGCATTCCCTGAGGAGGTAAATTAGGTAATTCTTAGGTACCTCCAAGCTCTGTAATCCCGATCTCCGCAGGGATCTCACGATATCAATCCACCTCTCGCATAACGAGTTGAGGACTCTCTCGATCTTCTCTATCTCTATAGTGGTTACGATACGAGAGAGCCAGAACTTCCTGAGATTGTGGGCCTCATCTATTATCAAGTAATCCGGGTCGAATCCCTTGAGCACGGAGTAAAGTTCTTCTTCGAAGAGATACGGATAACAGAGGACCACGGCATCGTATCCATTGATAATCCCTAGAGATGCGTAATATGGGCAGGAATCAACTTCCAAGAGGAGAGGATCGTGGCATCTCCTCGCTTCTCTAATCTTAGGTGGATAATAGGGACAATTTCCCAATTTCCTGAGCTCCTCACATTTCATATTCATCAAGAAGTTATTCTTAATTCTCCTGACCTTCCAATTGATGCAGATCTCCCCCTTCCCCCTCAGAGCGATCATCCTTATCTTGGGGAACTTGAGGCATTCCTCCATCACTCTACTAACCTGGCTATGTGTCCTGACAGCGTAGATGAATCTAGCTCTCTCTAACTCGGAAAGGCAACTTATAGCAGATAAAACACCCGATGTCTTCCCTAATCCACTAGGAGCTTCGATAACATTTATTCCTCCCTTAAGGGATCTCAAAACTGCATATATGAACTCAGCTTGACCTCTCCTCATCGTAGGATAGGGGAAGTGCTCCTCTATCTTACACACAAAGAGGGAGCTCGCTCAAGATTAATGGTGAGAGATTCCGGAGGGTTTATGAAAACTTTCAGAGGACGTATGGGCTCCCGAGGACCTCCTCGAGGACTTCCACTGGATCGTACTTCCCATCTACTGAGACACTGAGGGGCTCCGTCCTGAGAGGTACGTCAGGGCCGAGCATGTCCGGGGACCTTATGCCGGTCAGGAGCAATATCACCCTTATGCCGTCCCCCAGCGATTCATCTATATCGGCACCTATCTTTATTATAGCATCGCTCGACATCTTAGAGGCTACTATCTCCGTTATCTGATGGACCTCAGTGAGCCTCATGTTCTTCCCACCGTAAACGACGACAAGAGCACCTTTAGCTCCCTCTGGAGATATCTCTATCAATTGATTCCTCAAGGCCATCTTAACCGCTTCCTCCCCCCTCCTCTTTGGATCCGATGATTCCCCTATGCCCACAGCAGCTACACCTCCTACGGACATCAGGGTCCTTATATCGTTCAGATCGACGTTCACCATAGTCCTCTTCCTTATTATCTCAGCTATCCCTTTCACCATGACTGCTAAAGTCATATCGGCTATCATGAAAGCTTCATCGAGGGGTCTATCACCAGCTAATTTCAGCAACTTGTCATTAGATATTAGGACAACTGTATCAGCCCACTTCCTGAGTTGCCTTATCCCCTCCTGAGCTAGCTTGTACTTATGCCTCCCCTCTGTCCTGAAGGGGAGCGTAACGAAGGCTATTATCTTCGCTCCCTTATCCTTAGCTATTTTAGCGACTACTGGAGCCGCGCCCGTCCCTGTTCCCCCTCCCATACCAGCTGCTATGAACACGAGATCGGGCCTGTTCCCTAGAGCATCGGATATCTTATGAGCATCTTGCTCAGCGCAAGCCCTGGCTACCTCAGGCCTCCCTCCAGCCCCTAAGCCGTGAGTTATGCTCTCCCCTATCAGGACTTTATAAGGGGCATTTATACCATCTAAATGGACTTTATCCGTATTTATCGCAACGAGCTTTATCCCCTTTATCCCTAGCTTGCTTATGTTATCTATCGTATTAGAACCGCAGCCGCCCACTCCTACTATTATCAAGTTACCCGTGACGGAATCCTCATCATCGTAGTCATCTACCTCTACGGATCTAGCTGATCTCAGGAAATCGTCTGAACTTATTACACGACGGCCCTCACTTACGTTAATCTTCTCTCCCTTGATAACTTTAGCCTTCTCGAGGGAGCCCTCTCGAGGTAAGTTGTCGAATATCCTTCTGAAAAGATCTAGCATTTCCTTAGCTTGAGAAGATACGGATTCCTCAGCAAAAATCAATATGCGACACCTCCTGTGCTTTTCTTCCTATATTCCCTTATAAGAAGTCTTATAGCTTCCCTTATCGCCTCACTCTTACTAGTGAACCCGACCTCCTCTATGAGTCTCTCTAACTCCTTCATCAGGGAATTGGGTATGTGGAAGGAGACCACCACCATGGAACTCACCGACTCCAGAGGGGAGGTACCCTATTTTAACCTGGAGAGAGGGACCGAGCAGATTATGATAACAGGAGTATCAATACGAACTGGCCCTGTCCTATATAAATCGATGTTACTTTTATGAGTTACAAATGAAAGTTTCACTAATGCTAGAGGAACTCCCCGGCCCCCGGGCGAGGAGCTCACTTAAAGGTGCTCATAGCATCGGCATGAAAGCGGAGATCGGAGATCAAGTTGGATATTATATCATGATCTGATAAAGATCGCGGTATTTCCACTGCAGCTATATGATGATAGGGCCTCCTCCCTGAAGCGAAATCATCTAATTATACAAGGTGTGTGATAAGGCGATGATAGCGCACCTATCACCTAACTCTAGTGATGATACCAAGAGGGCTATGTTGGATTTTCTCGGGATGAGAAGCTTGGAGGAACTATATTCGGATGTCCCAGAGGAAATTCTACTCAAATCACCTCCAGAGATAGGGAAGAGCCTGAATCATATAGAGATAGAGTCTCTGATCGAGTCAAAGCTCTCTAAGAAAGTGAAGTTAATATTCACGGGTGGAGGAATGGCCGATCACTACGTACCCCCTCTAGTAGATGAGCTCGCATCTAGGCAGGAATTCTACACATCTTACACACCATATCAACCTGAGATCTCTCAAGGGGTCCTTCAAGCTCTCTTCGAATACCAATCATTGATGGCCGAGCTTCTTGGAATGGACGTAGTCAATGCCTCTCTCTATGATTTCGGGTCAGCATTAGGGGAAGCGGGTAGATTCTCGATAAGGGTCACGAAGAGGAAGAAGGTAATAATAGCATCGAACATACATCCAGAGAGGAAGATCGTCTTGAGAACTTATTTAGATCCAGTTGGCGTTGAGATAATCGAGGCGCCGATGGACGAAGCCAGGGGGACTGTCGATCTAGAGGGCTTGGAGAAGCTAATAGATGACTCAGTCGCGATGGTTTACATAGAACTCCCTAACTTCTACGGGATCTTAGAGGACAGAGCTGAGGATATCGTTAATATAGCTCACTCGAAGGGCGCTCTCGCAGCTATCGGAATAGATCCGATCTTAGCAGCGATAATAAAGCCTCCAGGTGATTTGGGTGCAGATCTCGTCATAGGTGAGGGTCAGCACCTAGGCAGCCCTATGAGTTTTGGCGGCCCCTCTCTGGGTATATTCGCCGTTAGGATGGATATGAGGTTCGTGAGGCAACTCCCGGGGAGATTGATAGGGATGACTAAGTCAGTCGACGGGTACAGGGGCTATTGCATGGTCCTTCAAACGAGGGAGCAGCACATAAGGAAGGAGGAAGCCACTTCCAACATAACGACGAGTTCTTCGCTCATGGCAATAAGGGCAGCTATATACATCGCTCTACTCGGTCCTAATGGTTTGAGGAAGCTCGCTGAGAAGATATTATACAATACCGCCTACCTTAAGGATAGGATATCTAAAAAGAGAGGTTTTAAGATTCCATTCAGCGGGATAAACTTCAAGGAACTTGCTGTTAGCTCCTCGATCCCATGGGAGAGGATAAACAGTAAATTGCTCTCCAATGGGATACTAGGAGGTTTCGTAGTCTCGAGACTCTTCCCTGAGATGGACAGAGGGAAGAACATAGCCTTATTCTCGACGACGGAGAAGCATGGGAAGGCGGAGATAGATATGCTCGTCGATCTAATGGGGGAGGTGGGAGATTGAGCTTCTCACAAGCTAGATGGGTGAGGGGAGATGGTGTGCTAGAACCGAGCTTATTCGAGCTGGGGAGGGCTGAAGGAGGTACTGTGATAGCTGAGCCTGAGGAGGAGATAGTGTCTCTCCTAGGGAGTATAGAGAGCATAATACCGAGGGATTTAATCAGGAGGGAGTTGAAACTCCCCGGGCTCAGCGAACCGGAGGTAGCGAGGCACTTCAACCACTTGGCTCAGATGAATTATGGAGTAGATAGCGGCTCTTATTGGCTCGGCTCATGCACTATGAAGTATACACCGAAGCTCGTAATGAGAGTAGCGGATCATCCAGCTTTGAGGAGCATGCATCCCTACTCCCCGGAGGAGTTGACTGAGGGTTTGCTCAGTATACTCTATGAGTTACAGGAAATGCTCTCAAAGATAACTGGCCTCCCGCACTATACTTTACAACCAGCAGCCGGTGCTCAAGGTGAATTTGTCGGAGCTCTCATAATAAGGAAGAAGATCTCAGATCTAGGGGAGAGGAGGGATGAGATGATAATCCCTGAGACAGCTCACGGATCTAATTTCGCTAGCGCAGCGATGGCAGGATTCAGAGTAGTTAGGATACCTCCATCGGAGGAGGGGACTATAGATATGAACGCGTTAAAAGCTTCTATCTCCGAGAGGACCGCTGGGATAATGGTAACGAATCCAAATACATTGGGGGTATTCGAGGATAGGATTGTTGAGATATCAGAGCTCATACATGCTAACGGTGGCTATGTATATTATGATGGGGCGAACTTGAACGCTATAATGGGATGGGTCAAGCTCTCTGATATGGGAGTTGATATAGCTCACTTGAACATACATAAAACTTTCTCGGCCCCTCACGGAGGAGGAGGGCCGGGGGCTGGTGCCGTGGGTGTCGTGGATCAGCTCAAGGATTACCTACCGGTCCCGATAATAGTGAGGGACGGTGAGAGATATAAACTGAGTTACGATCTGCCCAAGAGCATCGGAAAGGTCAGGATGTTTTATGGGAACATAGGAGTACTAATCAAGGCTTGGGCTTATCTCAAGATGCTGGGGAGCGAGGGAGTGAGGGAATCCGCTGTAATCGCTGTCCTAAATGCGAATTACGTCAGGAAGAAGCTGATGGATTCAGGGTTCGAAGTACCTTATGGTAAGAATAGGCCTTGCAAACATGAGTTCGTGATCTCTCTAGCTAAGATAAAGAAGGAGACTGGTGTAAGGGCCTTAGATTTCTCGAAGGCCCTCATAGATGAGGGGCTACATCCCCCAACTATGTACTTCCCCCAGGTAGTCCAGGAGTGCTTAATGATAGAGCCTACTGAGAGCGATAGCATCTCAGAGCTCAATAGGTACGTTGAGGCAATGATCAAGATAAAGGAGAGAGCTTATGAGAGGCCTGAGGAGGTAATTAATGCACCTAAGAGGGCAGCTATCACTAGGATAGATGAGAGCTTCGCTAACAAAGCTCTCTGGCTATCTTGGAAAGTATATGAGAAGAGCAGAGGCCAGGAGGAGCTCAATAGATAGAAGTATTATCACGAGCTGGGGCTCCCTCCTCACCCCTAACCTCATGAGTAAAGAGGGGAGTGAGAGGTTGGGCGGCGGTATCAGAGTGCCATCTTCGGAGACTCCAGTTGGTACTTTCTCACTAGTCCTCCTCCAGCTTAGGAGCTTCAGTAGGAAGTCCAGACCCTGAGGTATTGAGAGTATTATTAGGGGCCAGTAATGACCATAAAAGAAGGATGCAGCGCTTATCGTTCCTCCGCACATGAAAGTGAGTACGTTCCCAGGGAAAGCCCTAGCAGGATACCAATTGTACAGGAGGAATGATAAGAGGAGGAGGGAGAGGGAGAGGAGGTAAATGAAACCGTTGTACTCCCTATCCATTAGGAGTATGAAGCTAATTGCCGAGGATATTATGAGGGAGATTCCGGCCTCGAGTCCATTGAAGCCCGCGTAAGTATTAGTCGAGTTGACGTAGAAAGTCCCTATGAGGAAGAGAGTCAAAGGTTGCGTGAATATTGAACTGAATGGTTCGAAACTCGGGAAGAGTCCTGAGAGGAGTAAGAAAGGCAGACCGGATAGTAATATCTTCTCGGAATTCCTCAAACTCACTATGTCATCGAGGAGTCCGATCGATGAGAAGAATATCGGGAAAATTAAGAGGGGTTTCGGGATATCCATGAGGATGGAGAGTATAGATGACTCCACTATGAATGTAAATGCTACAGGGATCCCCCCAATTTTAGCTACACGCACTTCATAAGGCTTATGGAGGTCTCTGGAGATTATTCCCCTCTCCTCTGATATCCTTATCCACCTTCCAATTGCTAAGTAAGTTATTAAGGCCGATGCCAATGCTACTATCAACGCTATAGCGATCATGTTTTTATCGGGCTGTGTGAGATCTAGTAGGTAAAAATGTTAGCCGAGATGACAGTAGCTGCATCGGTCGCGGCACTGATATCTGAGCTGATGCATAGAGCTATGGTGCCCCGTTACATGAGGAGGGGCCTCCTATCCGAAGATATCCACAAAACGGGGAGACCCAAGGTCCCAGAACCCTTAGGTCCAGCTGTCTATCTACCATTCCTTATAGCATCGATTATCTTCTACGCTCTCACGGGAGAGATCGCAGCAATAGCTGTAGCTTCTTCATCGGGTCTGGCCTTCTTAATAGGTTTATTAGATGATATCTCTCCATTAGGCCCTGAGACTAAACCCCTGCTCCTAATATTACCGGCACTAGTCCTAATAGCGATGTATCAAGTCATTCCGAGGCCTTATCTCCCGATAGTGGGAAGAGCTAGACTCTACTACGTCTATTGGCCAATAATGTTAGCTTTATTTACTGTTTTCTCAAATGCTGTTAATATGATGGATTCTTTGAATGGTATGATGCCCCTCTCGATATACGCTTCCACGATACCTCTGGTACCGGTCTTAATCTCCTTGGGGAGATTGGACGCTCTCGCCTCACTCTTGATACTCCACTCCTCCCTCCTCCCCTACTGCATCAGGAATAAGTACCCGGCTAAAGTATTCGGAGGGGACTCTAACTCCTTATTCATAGGCTCGGCATTAGCTTCCATATCTGTCATCTCAAATACTGAAGCTATCTTCGGGATAGCTTTGATCCCCTTTTTAGTTTCAGGTTTCTCCATCATAGCATCCGTGGGCGGGTTTAAGGAGAGGAGGCAGATCGGGAGGAGGCCCGTAATCCTCAAAGATGGAATGATAAAAGCTAATCCAGATCCTAGAGCGCCTATATCACTCATAGCGATAATAACGAGCGAGAAGTGGAAGAGGGAGCCTGATATAGTGAGGGAAGCTGCGACTCTCTCCTTAATATCGGGAACCCTCGCCTCCATCACGTTCTTCTTATTGACGCCTCATTGAGGTGATCATATGGATAAGGGGACGATCCTCTCAATATATGCGGTTATCTCCGGGTGGTTCCTCATAATGATAGCCCTCCTCCTCACGAAATTGATCCTCTCATCCGATCAGAAGGGATTCCTCATCTCAGCTCTCTACGTCCTCATGGGCTTGACCTCACTTACCTTAGCTCTAGCACTATGGTACATGAGCGTTAAGAAGCTCTTCCTCAGGATAAAACTTAGTGGGCCCGGGGGGACTTGAACCCCCGACCTCCCGCTTTTCCCCTGGCGTTCTGTAGCGGGAGCCGCCATATAAGGCAGGCGCTCTATCCAGTCTGAGCCACGGGCCCGTTATTGCTAGGTGATTGGACCTCTCTCATTAATATATTTTTCGGTCCATAATGGGGGGATGATTCGACTCGCTCCGAGCTCGAAGAACTCATAAACTCTTCTTGCTGAGGATTCCAGCCGTTAGATCAGAGTTACGCTCAATCGAAGCTCAGTAGCTTAGATCGCCTGCTTAAAAAGACTAACTTCTCAAGGAAGTGATGCGTATAGAAGCAGCTCAGAAAGTAAGGATAAAGGAGTTACTCGCTGGTGAGTTTGAGGAAGTCTCGGTAGATGGTACTAGGTACTTCAGGCTCCCTTGGGGGAGCGTATCGAGAGTTAGGATAATGGGACTAGTGCTCGATTCGAGCATGAAGGAAGATGGATCATTCGCTACGCTCGAGTTACATGATGGTACAGCATCTATTCAAGTTAAGGCGTGGGACGAGGATGTTAACTTACTCATGGATCCGGACACTGGCCGTATCTATGGGGCAGGATCCATAATAGATTTGATAGGTAAAGTGAAAAGCTGGAAGGATTCTATATATCTATCTCCAATACTGGTAATTAAGGTACGCGACCCCAACGCTATTCTCCTGAGGGAACTCGAAATACTGAGGAGGGAGCTCAGATTGAGGGGTAAACCTAAGCTCAAGGATTCAAAAGAGGATATGAAAGTTATAATAAGGGCATTAAAGGATTTAGGTCCTCTCTCAGCTGAGGAGATAGCGGATCTCCTCAAGGAGGAAGTAGAGGATGTGAGGAAGTTGTTAGGTGAGATGGTGACATCAGGCTTATTATATGAGAGCGGAGGTAAATACAGTTACGTCGGCCAAAGGTGATAAGATGTCCACGAGGGAGGAGTACATCCAGATGCTGAAGGAAGCAAGGAGCAAGCTCCCCGTACTAATAACGAGTGGGGAGAGGTTCGTACCGCCCAGAGCCTTGATAACGATAGAGGGGAGGCAGACTCATATAGTGAACTTCAAGGAGATCGCTACTGCCCTGAACAGGGACCCGAAGATGATAGCGAGGTTCCTCTCAAAGGAGCTCGGATCACCCTACTTCCTCACTGAAGGCGATAGGAAGCTCATACTCAGTAGGAAGATAGATCCGAAGCAAGTTGAGAACAGGTTAGATAAATTCATTAAGGTGTACGTGACGTGTCCTCACTGCGGGAGGCCTGATACCACTATAACTAAAGTGAAGAAAGCTTGGATACTCAGATGTCAGGCCTGCGGCGCTGAGACCCCTATCCCCAAGTTGTGAGGTGATCGCTTGTCGAAGAGAAGGGGAAATAGGGAGGAAGCGGAGAGATCTCTAGACGCTGAGATGGAGGAGCTTCTACCTGCAGATGAACTAGAAGTATTCGGGAGAGTCTTGGAACCGTTGGGAAAGGGGCACTTCAGGGTTGAATGCATAGATAACTCAGTGAGGGTGTGCAGAGTTAGGGGGAAGCTCAGAGGGAGAAGGGCTTGGATCAAGAGGGGAGATGTAGTGCTAGTATCTCTCTGGCCATTTCAGAGGACTAAGGGGGATATAGTAGTCAGGTACGATAGGCAGCAAGTGGAGTGGCTGATAGAGAAAGGTTACATACCACAAGACTGGGCGACTCTAGAGGAGGGCTGATCTTGGGCTATGAAGATATCGAGGAGAGGATAGAGAGGGCTTTAGAGAGGGGAGAGAAGAGGATAAAGGATGAGGAGTATTACGAAGTTAAGCAACTGGTTTTCGATGAGAGGACCGTGAGAAATCTCCTGAAGTTATTCAATAAGGGAGTGATAGACGATTTAACTTGGATCGTGAGCGCGGGTAAGGAGTCTGTCGTCCTAGCTGGGAGGGGAGTGGGTATCGAGCTCGCTATCAAGATACACAGAGTTTACACGGCTAATTTCAAGAGATACCTAGATTATATGGATTATAGATTTCCAATTGTAAGAGATAAAGAGAAACTTATTTATTTATGGGCGAAGAAAGAATTTAGAAATTTGAAGAGAATGGCAGAGGGAGGTGTCAAGGTCCCCAAGCCAGTAGATATAGCTGGTAATATAGTGGTGATGGAGTTCATAGGTGAGGATGCGACACCAGCCCCCCTACTCAAGGACTTAGAGGAATTGGAGAGCCCTAAGGGGCTGAGAGATGCTATACTGGAGGACGTGAGGAGATGCTACGTGAAAGCAGGACTCGTTCATGGAGATCTCAGCGAATACAACATAATTTATTGGAAAAACTCACATTGGATCATAGATGTTTCTCAAGCAGTTGTAACAGAGCATCCTATGTCCTATTCCCTCCTCATAAGGGATCTAGAGAGAGTGATAATGTTCTTTAAGAGGAGGTATGGGATAGATTCGACAGATCCTAAGGAGCTCGCTGATGGTATAGTGAAGGAGAGGGGATCCCGATTTGAAGGAGATAAGGATACTGATACCTAGGGAGAGGATAGGAGTACTGATAGGTAAGAAGGGGGTCACTAAAGCTAAGATAGAGGAATTGACAGGCTCCAAGATAGATGTAGATAGCTCCTCGGGAGAGGTCGTGCTCAGATTTCCCGAGCAGTTAGAGGACCCTCTCCTACCTATGAAGCTAGAATCCGTCGTTAGAGCGATAGGCAGGGGGTTTAATCCAGAGGTAGCGATCAAGTTACTCGAGGACGATTATGTACTCGAAGTATTGGACATAAGGAGGTTCGTCGGGGAGACTAAGAACGCACTGACTAGGATGAGGGGTAGGATAATAGGGGAGAAGGGGAAAGCTAAGAAGTATATTGAGGAGAGGACTAATACGAAGATATCTGTCTATGGGCATACTGTATCAATAATAGGGAGGACTTATGATGTGATAGCTGCTAGGGAGGCGATAATCTCCTTACTGGAGGGTTCGATGCACTCGACTGCTTATAGGCTCATGGAGAGGAAGATAGCTGAGATGAGTAAGAGAGCGATAATGGATGAGCTTATGCTCGAGAAAGCATTGAAAGAGGAGAAGGAATGATTCGAGGGTGGGCTAATGAGTGGGAAGGTTAAGCTAGAGGAGATAAGTGCAGCGGATTTCTTCTATAGGAACAGATCCCTAGCGGGATTCGATAATCCAGTGAGGGCGACTTACACAATAATCAGGGAACTCGTCGAGAACTCATTGGATGCTGTAGAACTAGCGGGTAGATCTCCTAAGGTACTGGTAGTGATGAAGGAGGAGAGGGAGGGAGGGGAAGAGAACCTCCCATGGTACAGGATAAAAGTCGCTGATAACGGAATAGGGATGGATCCGGAGGAGATACCTCTAGCCTTCGGCAGAGTTTTCGTGAGTTCTAAGTATAGGCTAATTCAGAGTAGGGGTACTTTCGGTCTAGGTGGGACTATGGCACTTCTATACGGTCAGATCACAACGAATATGCCCTTTAAGATAACATCAGCTAAGGAGGGGGAGCCGATCTACGAGTTGACGATGATGATAGATATAAAGAAGAACGAGCCGATAATATTAGATAAGAGGGTAAAGGGTATCTCAAGGAAGTCCTTCACGATAGTAGAATCGACTTTCGAGGGAAACTATCCTAGAGCTAAGAGGAAGATAATAGATTACTTACAGCAGACGGCTATAGTAGTGCCCTATATCTCGATAGTTTTCATGGACCCCGAGGGTCACTTATACATATTCCCTAGGAGCACTGAGAAGATACCGCCCAGGCCCAAAGAAGCACTATTCCATCCAAAGGGGGTGGATCTAGAGTTGCTTCAGAGACTCCTCAACTCAACGAGGACTAAGAGTTTAGAGTCCTTTCTCGTGACGCACTTCCAGAGAGTAGGGAAGAAGACAGCTAATGAAGTCCTTAAAATAGCTGGAATTCCTCCTGATAAGAGACCATCCGATCTAACTGATGAAGATATAAGGAAGCTCTATGAAGCGCTTAGGAGCTATAAGGGATTCCTGCCACCTGATCCGAGCGTGCTCTCCCCTCTAGGTGAGGAACTCTTTGAATCAGGGATAAGGAAGGAGTTACAACCGGAGTTCGTTAAAGCGATTCAGAGACCACCATCCGTTTATGAGGCCCATCCTTTCATAGTGGAAGTCGCGATAGCATACGGAGGTTTGATAAAGCCTACGGGAGATATACAGTTATATAGATACGCTAACAAGATACCTCTGCTCTATGATGCTTCAAGCGATGTCTCCTATCAAGTCATCAAGAGGATAGATTGGAGTATATATGGGATAAAGAACCCTGAAGATGAGCCAATCGCTTTCTTCGTTCATATAGTATCTACTAAGGTCCCATTCAAGACTGTAGGCAAGGAGTTCATAGCGAACGTGCCTGAAGTCGCTAGGGAAATAGAACTGGGTCTCAGAGGGTGCGCTAGAGAACTTAGATTATATCTCGGGAGGAAGAGAAGAAAGGAGATGTTATTAAAGAGATATGAGCTCTTCAAAATGTATTATGAGCTGATATCCTGGACTCTAGAGGAGATGATAGGGGAGAGACCCCCCATTGAGAACTTGATATGGAGGATAAAGGAGGGCTTGGGTGATGAGGATGAGCGTGGATGATGTCAAGTCGAGAGTTCTTGAGGTAGCTAGGGAGGTCGCGGAAGCGATAAAGGAGGGGAAGTTCCCGGAATTGGAATATCCCCCCAACACTCAGAGGAATATAGTTTTCGATGAGAGAGTGGGTTATATATTCAAGCCTACTTTCTACGGGAAGATAAAGGGCTCCCACTCTAAGAGCTTGAAGACATTAGCTGGAGTACTTTACGGTATGAGTAGAGCATTAGATCACTTAGAGAATGGATTGACGATGACTAAGAGGGACTTCTACTATCTACATAAGGTGGAGAAACTCAAGGGGACGCTCTTCCCTGAGGATCAGAGGGAGACCGATGCTAGGATTATACTCATGGAACTGATCCTCGGGATGCCCAGGGAAGCATTCTCCATAACTAGCGACCCTAGAGGATGGATATATGGTGATATAGAGCTTATTGATAGATCTGGGAGAGTGCTGAAGGCAGATCAAGTCGGTGAGATGGGATACTCAGTTCCCCCGAGGCCTGAGAATATAAAGTTCAAGAGGATAGGGGTGAAGGCCGTGGTAGCTGTCGAGAAAGTCGGACCCGCTAAGAACATGATAGAGCTAGGCATACCCGAGGAGAAGAAGATAGCTATAGCCATATTACAGGGACAAGCTTCGAGGAGCATGAGGAGATTCCTCAGGATGCTCTCAGATGAGGGGGTTCCGCTGGCAGTACTGACCGACTTATCCCCTTGGTCTCTCAGGATAGCTGCTACTGTCATATATAATAGTATAAACTCCGCTCATATACCTCACCTAGCTACACCGGAAGCGAGGTTCATAGGGATATTGACGAGAGATGTAGAAGAGGGGTTCTTCAAGGATTATAAATTCGCTTTAGAGCCCTTGACTCAAGCAGATTATAAAGCTGCTCTAGATAATAAATCCCTTCCAAACCTCCAGAACGAATTCTGGCAGAGGGAGAATGATTGGTTCCTCCAAAATAGGAAGAAAGCTGAGCTGGAGATATTTAAGGCGATGAGCCCCTCAGCCAAGACCCTGAAGGAGTACTTCATCAAGTACCTCAGTGAGAAGTTAGAGCAGCACTTGGGCGTGAGTATATGAACAAGATTTTTATTTGGGTATCTCTAAAATCACTTGCTCCGGTGGTGTAGCCCGGTCAAGCATAGGGGCCTTTCGAGCCCCAGACCCGGGTTCAAATCCCGGCCGGAGCACCAGCGGGGGTTGCCGAGCCAGGTCCAAGGCGCCGGATTCAGGGTCCGGTGGGCGTCAGGCCCGCGTGGGTTCAAATCCCACCCCCCGCATCCTCTCTTTGATACTCCTTATGGTCATGAGGACTTTCTTTAATTTCATAGTAATTCATCTGGAGCTCTCCGGGAGAAGAGAGATTCATGGAATATTCACTCTAAAATGCTATTAGAGCGTCTCAACTAACTCAGAACCTTAGATAACGAATCCCGGCTTTGTACGCATAGGCTAGCTAAAGAGGAGTGAAGTACGACGCATCTCCGCCGATTTCTATGCAAGTTAATGTCTAAAGATAGATTCATTCAGCTCTTTCAGAAGATTCCTTTAAAATCCTATTCAGGGCTGGATTGAGCTCCACGATCTTCGTCTTCCCTTGAGATAACCTCCTCACGAACCCCATCGAGTCCAGCCTCTTGAGGACCCTCGAGACCTTGCTCTTTGAGAACCCAGTGAGTTCAGGGAGGTCCTTTTGCTCGATCTTCCCATTATTCCTGAATATTATGTCTATTACATCCCTCTCATCCTTATCTAGCTTCTCCAATGCCTCCTCGATTCTAGCTAATGTCTCCTCATCGTATCCCTCTTCCGAGATACTGATAGGGATGACTCTGCCCTGCCTCCTCATCAGGAAGAGGGAGGCAACAAAAGTTATACTCGCTGTGATAGCATTCGAGATTACGAGCGGGAATATAAAGCCCATCATATCCTGTTGAAGGGGTCCGGTAGTGAGGTTAAATCTTTGAGGTGAGATCTGGTCGATGATCTTAAACTCGAGGACGAAGTCCCATCCCCCTCCCCTAGGGCTAGGGAAAGGAATCCATATCGCTACGAGCCTCTCCGATAGGGGATCCATACTCAGGGCACCATCCTGACTTATCTTCGTGACACCAGCGCCCTTAGGTAAGATAACTTCCATTACCGACTTGTTGTAGTTCAGTGTGATGTTAGGCTTATAGAACCTGTAAGCGAATCTATATGAATCATCGAACTTCGCTAAGGCCGTAGTTGGAGTGAGAGTGAAACTGAAGGATATGTTCCTCACAGTCCCTGCTTTCGGAATCTCATCTAAGTTCACCACTACTACATCTCCGAAGGATTCTGTGCTGACCCTATGAACTGATATGCCTTGGGATAACGCTTTTACTGACGATATCCTCTTAGATGGATTCTCCATGGATATCCCTATCGGAATTATGGGGAAGATTATAGAACTCAAAGTCCCGCTGTAGTTCCTGGGGACGCTGAGCTCTGCGTTTACCGTTACCTTCACTGATGCGTTCTCAAATAGTTCAGCTATGACACTCATCCTAGTTATACTCGCTTCCTGAGGATCGGCTGATGTATCGAGTGTACTGACCAAAGTTAGTAGAAGCATTGTACACAATAGGACATTTGCTATTTGTTTCATGGACCCTCCTCCTTCACGAAATCTACCGATAGACTGTCAAGTAACTTTATTAATTTATCTCGGCTACAGTCGATGGGTTCTGTGTTGAGGCCGAGGGAGCTGCTCGAAAGCCTTATAGAATGGAGAGATCTGATGAGAGCGAGAGCCTCTTCAGAGACAGCTGAAGTAGTAGTGGAAGGACCGAGAGATAAGGAAGCGCTCTCACTCCTCGGTATAAGGGCTAATTATACTTATGCCGGGAGTCTCTTGAGAGACCTGAGGGAGCTCGGAGAGGGGAGAGTTAAAGGGAAAACATTTATAATAATGACAGATTTTGATAAAGAAGGAATAAAAATGTATGAAAAATTGAAAATAATTTTAACACAATATGGAGGGAATCTTGATGACGGACCTAGAAATGAGTATTTAAGGAGGGGGTTCCCCACGCTGATAGAGGAATTGAGAGGGTTCCTAGAGAGGAGGTTCCCGGATTGGGATCTGATAGTAAGTTCTCACTCAGATTGATCCTTGAGGCTGAGGTATATCCAACGGAAGATGAGAAGAAGGTAATCCAAGCGATGAAGACAATAGTACCGTTCAGCGAGGAACTGGACGATGTAGAGATAGAAGAAGGTGAAATTAAGGTAATCAGAGTTACTAAAGATGGATACGAATCTCTATCAAAACTCAGGAATTCTTTCAGGAGCAATAGAATTTTAGATACTGCTAGGAGCTTACTACTATCTAAGAAAGGCGATCTCAGGCCGTTGAGGTTCCATAAACAAGCAGCTATGGTAGGCAGGGTCAGCTTAGTTGATAATGAGGAATTCTCCCCTCTAGGCGTGATAGTCCTCAGGATATATTACGATGGGGATCCCCTAGTCCTAGCAGATTGGCTCGCTCCTAAGACAGAGAGAGGGAGGCCGGTGAATGAGGCCACTCTACAGGATCTACTCTACGGTAGAGGCTAGATTACCACTTACTAAAGCTAATTTCGTGAGATTCAACTCATTTCTCCTCGGGACTCACCTTAGAAATCCGCTGAATTAACGCCCTAGACTTTCGTTGAAGTAATTAGAGTTATTCCGCCAGATAAATCAAAAATGTTAACAGGATTATAGTTAATTGAGAGATCTCTGCATCACGGAGAGTCATGAATCATTATTGATGTCTAGACGATTAAATTTCCACTGTTAAGAAGTCCTTAGCGATCAAAACTTCCCCATTATAAACTCTCGAAACCTCCTCCTTGAACTTGAGGAGATCTTCCTCTGAATACCTAGCGCTGAAGTGTGTCAAAATTAGTCTCTTAACGCCAGAAGCACTAGCGACCTCTCCGGCTTCCAGAGCTGTACTGTGTCCTGTTGACTCAGCTCTATCCTTCAACTCATTCAAGTAAGTTGCTTCATGTATGAGTAGATCAGCGTCCTTTGAGGCCCTTATCACGGATTCTGTCGGTCTAGTATCTGAGGAGTATACGAGCACAGACCCCCTCCTAGGTGGCCCCATCACATCGCTCGGGCTCACGATCCTCCCATCCGGTAGCTTAATAGTATAACCTTTCTGTAAGAAGCCTCTCATGAACACAGGTACACCGAGCTCATCAGCTTTTTTGGGATCGAACTCACCAGGCCTGTCTTTCTCCTTTATTTTCACACCGTAAGTCTCGAAACCGTTGTGATTCACCTCGAAGAACTCTAAAGTGAACTTCCCTAAGCTTATCTCACCCCTCTCTATCCCGATGAAGTTTACCTTGAAGCTGGGTTTGGATCCCGTTCTCTCCATCACAGAAAGAAGCAAGGGCTCGAGGCTCTTTGGCCCTAATATAGTGAGCTCAGATCCCTTCCTCAATATCCCCAATGTTTGTATCAAGGGAAAGAGTCCGAAGAAATGATCCCCATGGAGATGAGTTATCACGACTTTATCTATATCCATTAAGCTCTCTTTAGCTATTATCATCTGCCTCTGCGTCCCCTCCCCACAATCGAGGAGTATAGAGTCTCCAACAGTCTTCACAAGTATAGCTGGAAGCCCCCTATCCCTGGTCGGGACAGCTGAGCTCGTGCCTAGGAACTTTATCCTCACAGGGTGGGAAAGGTAATGAACATATAAAAACGGTTCTGGGGCTTTGGAACTGTTTCTCTCTAGCGTAAAGTTCATCAATCTAGCATAAGCTCCCATTGATGGAATATGTCGAAGCTGGAGTGACTTCTAGCCTGCGCCCGGTATTTGGGAAAAGGCTGAGCCCGAATGGGCGCAGGATGTTGAAGCGTAGAACTTGCTCCGCAAGTACCGGATGGATGTGGGGGCTCCGTCCGTTCACCCCGAAGGCCTCCCATGACGACCGAGAGGGATGAAGAATAAGAGGGGGGAAGGGATGAAAGTCCATTCTAGACCAGAACGGGAGCTAAGACAATCTGCCCACCCAGATCCTCCGTACTAGGGATTTATGCTCCCTCAAATCGAAGAAGCTCACGATACTGATTCCAGCATCCTCAAAATCCTTTTCATTCAGGAACTCCTTGGGCAGGGAGATAGAGATCCATCCCCCTCTCCTTAAGTACTCAGGGACTTTAGAGATGAATTTCTTCGCGAGCTCCCTCGGGGCATAAGGGGAGCTGCTCATCCTACCGTAAGGTGGATCCGTTACTACCCTATCGACGTATCCCCCGAGCTCGAGCGAGAGAGCATCTCCGACCCGGAGTTCGTAACCCTCGAGGAACCCGTATGTTATGAGGTTGTTTTTAGCTTGGATGACCAATTTCTCATTTATATCTACTCCTATTAACTTAGCTCCAACTGATAGGATCTCCAGGGCTATACCCCCGACCCCGAGGAATGGATCCAAGACTAAATCGCCTCTCCTCGTCCTAGCTAGGTTCACCATCGCTCTAGCTAACGTAGGTCTCATCGATGCTGGATGAACGTAAGGCCTAGCTGAAACTTCCTTGACTTTGAAGAGCGATCTATCGACTTCCCCCTCCTTAAGATATATCACGATATGATCAGATGTGATCACA